>JAHEYM010000069.1 GCA_023251595.1 Bacteroidota bacterium | reverse complement strand
ATGGTGATGTTTTGTCCGCCAACACAACCGCTGCTATCCACAATCGTAACGGAATAAGTTCCGGCAGCGAGACCTGTTGCAGTCTGACCTGTCTGAATCGGTGATGTATTCCAGGAATAGGTAAATGGCGAAAGGCCATTCGTAACGGTTGCACTTGCAGAACCTGTATTTCCGCCATTGCAGGGAACATCAACTGTTGCAGTGGTCATTGTTAATCCACCAATAATTACGGCATAGGCGGTATCGGTTATATTGCAGAGGCCCGCACCGGAAACAACAACTGTATATGTACCTGTTGGAAGACCCGTTGCAGTTTGACCTGTTTGTACCGGACTCGTACTCCATGTATATGTATAAGGCGCAGCGCAGAAAACAGGATCGGCAGTTGCAGTTCCTGTATTCGGAGCAGCACATGAACTGTTTGTTGTGGTAATATTAATGGTAGTGGCGCAAGTAGTTGGTGAAAGAAATTCTTCAATAAATCCGGTTCCGTTCGAAGGAGTTCCGCCGCAGACAAAAATTCTACCTTGATGACCGATTGCTATGTCAGTAACAACATCCGGGGTTGGGAAGGATGTTATTAGCGTCAACATTGGATCATATATATATATAGCATTTGCAGATCCTACAAATATATTTCCACATTTATCAGAAGTGAGCCCTGAGTTACCTCTTTGTACACCACCGGGAACGGTAATACTCGAAAGGATAGAGCCGTTTGTTAAATCTCTCCTATATAAAACGTCGCCGAGACAGGTATAGAAAAAATTACATCCTGCGAAAACCCCATTAAATCCAAGTGTTCCGTTGGTACTTGATGAACCACCATCAGGCAACCAATACGATTCAACCAAAGAAAAAACCACATTGAATGAATTAGCAGGATCGAGACAGAGTAAATGTGTTTGACCGGTATTATTATCAGAAACAGAAATTATATATAGCAAACCATTTCTCCCATAAGAACTTGCAACAAGATCGCCCGAATTCACCGGCATAAACGGAGGTGATTCCACTCCCGTTGCCTGATTAACCACGCAACCACGACCATCATTACAACAAGATGGACCGCATCCGGTAGTGATTAATTCAGAAAAATCGCAATTAAAAGTCATTCGCCAGTTTTCATATAGATAGGGACTTGCACCATTATTCCAAAGCATTGTACCTGCCGGATCTAATTTAATTATATTACTGCTAAGAATCGTAGCAGACAGTCCGCAGGAAGCATAAGAATTCCCGGCTGGATCGACCGCAATATCACCTGAATAATAATCAAAATTACCGTTCGCCGATAAATTAAAAGTCCATTGAAGAGCCCCGAGTGAATCGAATTTCTGCACATACTGGGGCACAGGAGTAGAACCATCTTCAGTACCAAAAAAACCATATACATATACGTTATCAATTCCATCCACAGCCATTTCAATCGGAACATACGAAGGAGTGAAAGTGGTGACTGTCCAGGGATCAATCACAATTGTTTCCCCCGAATTATATTCACCCAGAACAAATTCAACCGAATTGTCTTTTATATTGAATCTTGAAGAAATTGAAAGAGATTTATCGGATTGATAATAAGTTTTTGGAGCGTGATCGGTTATAATGCCCGCAGCAGTTTTAATTTCAATATCCGTATCTTTCTGAGTCAGACCAAGAAGATCGCCGGAATATTTCATTTTAATAACATTCGGATTCGCACCGGGATGAATAATAAAACAATATTCAATTCCTTTTTCCGGGTGAAAAACATATTCCACATCGATACCGGGATATATATTTTTATATGTCAGTTTTTTAAAGCCCTCTGCATGATCTATACTTTTATTTTCATTTTTTGGATCTCTGAAACCCCAGTATTCATGCACTTTTTCTTCCGCAACAATTTCGGGAGATGGATTCCCGCCTTCCCACTCCATATTAACAAAATACGTATGTAAAGTTCCCCTCGACTTAATTCCCTCTAACTCTCTTTCTCTTTCCGCTTCTCTTTCTTTTTCTGACAATGTTCCACCCACTCTTGCTTTTTCTCTTTCTCTTTCTAATTCTTTGGCCGATATATTTCTCTTATCAGCATCAACAATATGATCGTATTTACTCATCACGTAAGTCAAACCTGTTTTCGTGAAATATGCTTCGAAACCTTCATTACAGCCAAATAGAACTTTTGAATCTGTGGAATTAATTTTCCCGTCGTATTGTCCTTTATTCTCAATAAATGTTCTCGCTACATTTTGAGAAACGCTCCATTTGGTTTTATTTCCGGATAGTTGTTGAGCGATACAACTAAAATGAAGAGAAAAAACAGTACATAAACCGATTAAAAAAGCAAGTTTGTTTTTTCCTTGTGTCTTTGTGCCTTCGTAGCTGTTTTCATTTTGCTGCAGAGGCACTAAGGCGCTAAAATTTGCATGAGTTAGGGCTTTTTTCATCGTCTTTTGAATAAAAGGTTTGTCAAATGTAAATGTATAACATTTCAGTCGAAAAATAGCGACTAAAGCAAAATATTTCCTAACAAAAGGACATTGTTTAGAGGAAATTGGATGATAAGAATAATATCCTTTACGGCTTTGCGGCTTTGCGGCTTTGCGGCTTTGCGGGATAAAAATTTGCCTTATGTGAGGACCAGAAAAATGAAAGAAAATTAATTTCTACGCCAAATTATGATAAACACTTTGAACATCATCATCTGCTTCAATAATCTCAATGAGCTTCAGAACCTCTTCCTCCTGAGCTTCATTCACCTCTTTTAAATTGTTCGGAATACGTTGAACTTCGGCACTGGTAACGGTGATATTTTTAGATTCCAGTCCTTTCGCCATATTTCCGAAGTTGTTGAAAGATGTATAGATAATAACTTCTTCATCTGTTGTTTGAAAATCGTCGGCACCGAAATCGATGAGATCGAGTTCCATTTCTTCGAGATTAATATTAGCTTTCGCAATCTTGAAAACGCCTTTGCGGTCGAACAGAAATTCAACTGAACCATTATTTCCAAGATTTCCTCCATTACGGTTGAAATGCACGCGAAGATTAGAGACCGTACGTGTTGGATTATCGGAAGCACACTCAACCATAATCGCCACACCATGAGGTCCGTAACCCTCGTAGACTAATTCGTGTAAGTCTTTCGCATCTTTCGCAGTGATGCGCTTGATGGCATTTTCGACACGATCTTTGGGCATGTTAACGCCTTTCGCATTCTGAATGAGCTGTCGTAATCGTGGATTGTTTGCAGGGTCGGGACCACCGATCTTGGCAGCAATCGTAATCTCTTTACCAATCTTGGTGAATGCCTTTGCCATACGGTCAAACCTGGCAAACATTGTATATTTACGCTTCTCGAATACTCTTCCCATACTCTTGTGTGTTGAATTTGATTGCAAAGTAACGAAAAAAATATTGGTAGAGACGTTGCATGCAACGACTTGATGGGTTGAAAGGTTGAAGAGTTTATAAGTTTATGAGTTTATGAGTTGAAGGGACTGAGGTTTCGCACAATCGGCGCTTGCGGCTTATTTGAGTTCAATCCGGTTTCCCGGTTGTTTAGGTTGCCGAAGTATCGAACCCGATTCTCTTTCTGTTGGCAATATCATTGGCTTTCTCCTTCCTTTTTTCTTCTAATTGCAGGAGATATTCAACGGCCTGATAAATTTCATTCAATTTTTTATCGTGATTGCCTGTAGTCTGTGCCAACTCATTGATCTTGTCGGACAATACTTTATAATTGTATACGAACTCTGTGAGAGCAACGAAAGCCCTTACTATGGCAATATTCATCTTCACAGCTTCTTCGCTGCGGAGTACGCTCGCCAACATTGTCACACCATGAACAGTAAATGCGAAGGGCGGTGCCGGACTAAACTTTATCCTGTTTGGTAACTTATCCAAAATTGGGATAAGTTGATGCCATTCGGTTTTAGTAAATTGTAGCATGAAGTCATCTGGAAAGCGCTCGATGTTTCTCCTCACTGCACGCTTTAAGGCACTTGTTTCTATGCCGTAAAGCTCTGCCAGATCGAAGTCGAGCATTACTCGATGACCTTTAATTTCATAAATTCGCTGTTGTATGATCTCCGGTTTCATATTGTTTCTTTCATTTGCGAGGTTATGCCAAGTTGGCATAACCTACTTAAATTACATGTTGAAATCCCAATTTTGGATCTCAAGTTTCTTAGATGGTAATTTTAAAGTTTTTGTGTCGATCACATTCAATTCCGCCAAATCAAAGTCGAGCATTAGCCTCTGATTGCGAATTTCAAATATTTTGTGTTGACTGATTTGCAATTTCATGTTTAGTAGTGAAGAATACGAAAATAAAGATTGAGAAAAAGAATTAAGAAATAAAAATGATCTTTGAAAGCGAAGTTATTAAAGGTATAGCTACGGAGTCAAGGACAAATTTGCAATTCTCGGACAGGTGATATAACAACCTTTCGGCTGTTTGTATTAGAGAATCCAGTTTCACCAATTAGTTTGAAGTGATAGTTTCACAATCGTTGCTTTAGTTGGCCTAATTTCCTTTTCTTTTTTAAGGTCTGTATTGAGATAATTTGTTTACCTTTGCCATCCCATTCAGAAAACATCTTCAAAAGAGAAGATAAATCATTGTTTACAGTAAACTGTTAACAGATCACAGAAACAGAAACTGAAACTGAAACAGCACCATCGGGGTGTAGCGTAGCCCGGCTTATCGCGCCTGCTTTGGGAGCAGGAGGTCGCAGGTTCGAATCCTGCCACCCCGACTTTTTAGTATCAGTTTGAGGATCAGTGATCTGTTAACATATTATTGATCCTGAAACTGAATCTTTTTCAAGGGCTGGTTTAAACATGGTTTAAACAAATTGGGGGATTTTGGGCTAATTGATGGAATATTTTCTGGATTTTTGATCGAAAGGACTTCCCATTAAGAACACTTTCTTGCTTTGAACAGTCACCATTATACCTTACATTTGTCTGCCCAACAAACCTGTATCCGTCCGACCAACCCATGTCGGGTCGGTCATTGATTAGAAAAATTTAGCGTAAGATGATTACGGCAAGAGTTTGTATAAATCCTCCGGCTTTGTCAGCGGCAGTTCATCCAAAGTTTCGATAAGCCATTTCGAGGGATTTTTATCTCTTAATTTACATGTACCGAAAAACGAATAATATATAGCAGCATTTTGTGCGGCTTCCTCTGAACCTGCAAATAAATAATTCTTTCTGCCAAGTGTTACCGGTCTGATACTATTTTCAACCAGATTATTATCTATTTCCAACATTCCGTTGGTTGTATATATACAAAACTTCTCCCACCTCGTAAATACATAAGCAATCGCTTTTGCAATCGGACTCTTCGGTAATGTAATTGTGAGGATTTTATCTTTTAACCATTCGTATATTTTCGCCAATATAGGAATACTGGCTTCTTGCCTAAGTGCGTAGCGTTCGTCATAGCTCATATTTTTTTCACGTGCAATTCGTTCTACTGCATATAATTCCTGTATCATCTCCAGCATCTTTGATGCGGTTGGTTTATCGTTCGAGAGCGCATCAACAAAGTTTCTGCGGGCATGAGCCCAACAATGGAATAAAATAATTCCGGGATGTAATCCGAACTCATCATACGCACTATAAGCATCGGTTTGTAAAAAACCTTGAAAACTTCTCAGTGTATCTCGCGGTCCTGCTCTTCCCCGCCCGGGTCTGTATTCAAACAATACACTATTATTTACCGGAGATCGGCAGACCCAATAATAACCTTGATGTGTTTTTCCCGGTTTATTGTTTGTTAACACGCGATTGGTCGTCTCATCCATTTGTAGGTAGTTGCAGGACAATACAGAAGCTTTGTGAACTTCATAAGTAGGAATAAGTGCGCGACCAATGTTATTCGTTAAATCATTTATCGATGAAGAAGATAAATAGATTCCCTGACGCTTAAACATTCCAATCTGACGGTATTCAGGGAGATGATCGACAAACTTGCTCACAGCAATATGTGCGGCAAATGAATTTCCGAATTGACTTTTTTCAAGTACACGTGGCGGAAGTGGTGCTGTTACCATTCCTTCTCCATCACGTCTTGCATATTTTGGTCTGACAATTTGTTTTACATATAATTCTCCTTCATTATATTCCAAAATCTCAGTTACTTCTTCTCCAATATGGTCAAGGTCTTTTGTGCCACCTTCAGGTAGAATCATAGTTGTTTCGCGGCGTAAATGGTCAGGAAAACCATTTCTGCCTTTGTGTTGACGTGGTTGAATATTTACTTTATTCCGCGTGTGGGCATTAATTGTCGTGGTTTCAATTATTTTATTCCCAAGAGCTTCCAGTTCAAATTCAAGTTTTGATTGCAGCGGATTTTCAACACCTGTAAATCTTTCACTCTTGCTCCCGAACACCATTCGCTTCAACTTGAAAAGCTCAAATTGAATATTATAGTTCTTTTGTTGGAGATCTTCACAACGATCAAAAAGAACTTTATATTTGTTTTCAAGTTGCAAATAATTTTCACTCAAGTGAGAATAATTTTCGTTCAACTTGGAGTAATTTTTATCCGCTACGGAATAATTTCTTTCAAGCAGCAAATAATTTTCATTTGACAAGGCAAGACTTTTTTCGAGCAGATTATTTCTGCTCAGAAGTTCATCGTAAGTAGGTTTGGAAGCAGCGTTCATCTTTGATACAAAGATAAAACTTCCGATATATAATATTAAAAATAATTATAATTAATTATCAACAATTGCAAGCTCAAAACGCTTTCTTTTTTTAATTCCAGAGAGTATTATTCCATCCAGAATAAATTGCAAATGATGGTGTGAAAGTTGGATTGAATTATTACGCACTTCTGCTTTTGGAAATTCGTATGTTCCTTGTTCGAGCCGCTTATAATAAATAGCAAACCCATCACCCTGCCAGTGTAAGAGTTTAATTCTGTTTCTCGGTCGATTTAAAAAAATGAAAACATCACCACTTACCGGAGATTGCAGGAATTCATTAGTTACTAATCCACTCAAAGTGTCAAATCCTTTTCTAAGATCAACAGATTGAGCATGCATAAAGTACCTGCACCTGGCTGAAAACACTACCTGCATTTACTGATCAGATCATTTAGAAATGATGCGCTTACGACCTGATGTAAATCCACCGTACACCGGTTAGGAAAGTTGATCGTGGCGAACGAATCGCTGTGATCTCGACCTTCGAAGTTTACAGGAATAAACTTTTGTGTGGGTCCGCTTGTTTCAATCTCCAATTTTTTTATTCGATAAATAAGCGACATATAATTGACGCCGGTCTGATCACAATACTTTTTCTTGCTTAGTCCACTCGCTTTCCATGCGATGATGTGAGCATTATAATCTGCTGATTTGTTCGCTGAATTGTTTTCCGTCTCCATGCTTTGAATATTTAGAATGCAAAGCAACGGCTAATTCAGACACCCGTCAAGATGGGTTGGTCGGACGGATACATTACAAGTACGATGCATCCTCAAATTACTTGAAGACAGAATATCCTGAAGTAGAGAAAACAAGTGAGACTGAAGAATCGATAAAAGCTTATTTAACTTCCAACAAGCTTGATCCAATTGAAGGAATCTACAAATCATTTCAGAGCAACAATCTCTCGTATTACAAATTTGGAATTATAAAAAAAGGAGATAAATTCAAAGCAATTATTATTGAAAGCGAACTAAAACATTGGAAAACCGGAGAAGTGAAAGCAGAATTTGAGGAAAGTTCCATGAATAATTTGTATTCCGTGAAATGGAGTAAAGGGAACAAAACGTCTTCCGAAACATTTGGGTTGCTAGAATACGGAGGGATTCTGACCATTGATTTTAAAGACCCAAAAACGGGTGAGAAACAACCCGAAAAATTCATTAAAATGTTTCCACAATCAACAGACGGGGTAAATTTCAAGAAAGATAACTCTAAATCTTCCGGCACTGGATTTTTTATAACAACCAACGGAATAATTGCCACTAATGCTCATGTTGTTGAAAAGGCATCGAGCATTGAGATAAATGTATCGAATGATTCAGGACTATATTCTTACAAAGCAAAAGTCTTAATTATTGACAGCAAAAACGACGTTGCACTCCTACAGATAAATGACGATAAATTTAAGGAAATGACGGTGCTTCCGTACGGTATTACGGAAAATTCTGAAGTAGGTGAAAAAGTTTTCACAATCGGATATCCATTGAATGATGTTATGGGTAATAATTACAAACTGACTGACGGAATTATCAGTTCGACATCCGGTATCGCTGATGATGTTAGATATTATCAAATTTCAGTACCATTACAACCGGGAAATAGTGGGGGGCCGTTATTTAACAAACAAGGCAATATAATAGGTATTACTTCTGCCCGACTGAATGGAGCAGCTATCGGCACTAATGTTGAAAATGTTAATTACGCTATCAAATCAGCCTATTTATTAATTTTATATAACATGCAGAAAAATGCTCCGAAGCTTTCACTTTCGACTCAACTCGAATCTAAAGATTTACAGGAACAGGTGAAAATTTTAAAAAATTATGTCTGTTTAATAAAAGTGTTCTGATTTGTCAACCAAAATGTTGAAAAAAAGCATCCTTGTTTTAAAGAAAAAATAAAGAAAATTTCAAAAACATTTTTATGAATAAAGTAAACATAGAATTTTTTGACTTTTTCGGGGCGACTGTGCCTGGGATTCCTGTTATTGTTATATCATGTTTCCTGATCAGCAATACTCATTTTTCGTTTAGTGAGATAGAAGCTTTTCTTAAAGGCTCCTCGCTGTCAATTATGACCGGAGTTTTATTAATTTCTTACTGTATAGGATTTTGCCTCCATTATCCTGCTTATGAGTTGTTTCAAATATTAATGAAAAAATGGGGTATTAAAAGGACTTTAGGTCTTCCAATCAGTATAGGCAAAAGAGAACCGGATTTAGTTTTGATTCGCGAAAAAAACCCTGAAAACTTTAAATTAATTAGCAAGTTTTTAGCACTAAGACAGATGGCATACACAATGTTTTTTTCATTATTGGCATTTTTTGTTTTACTAATAATCCTTTCAATCTTTCATCGAAATTATAATAGAGATTTTTATTCAGCTTTGATTGCTTCCTTGATTTTTGGGTTTTTATTTCTGAGGCGCGCAGTTGCATTTCATCAAAGGATTCAAGAAATGATAAATGAGTGTTCTAAAAAATAGTTTTTCCACGCCACTCCCCAACCGCACCTACCCCTCTTCAAATCCCTCTTTCGCGGACGGGATGATGTCTTTGCAGTTCGTTGGGAGAAGGGTAGTAAGAACGGTTACATGCCTGCCTATACTTTCGATCATTACGAATACAAGGTACACAAGATGAAGGGCGGGAGCTTTCAGAGCTTTACGGGTAAACAGTACCAACTACTTTCGGATTCGTATGTGCTTCCATCAGATTAAAGCCATTCATCAATATCACATCTATTATCCAACAGTGCAACAACTTCAATTTTTCCCTTATGTATCCTGTAAAAAGCGGATAGAACTTTATTAAGCACAGCTCGTCTGACATTCTTCCTGATCTTTGATTCAGGGTAAAGTTTTGGAAAAACACAAACTGCAATCTCAAAAGATTTAACCAGAGACATAAAATTTTCAACCTCCTTTGTCGAAAAATTAATTACTAAATAATTCTTGATGGATATTGCATTTTGTAGTGCCCGATCAGTCCAGTAAATTGATATAACTTTTGATTCAGGCATTATTCAATTGTTTCCAAAACTCCTTCGAGTCCAGCATTCTGCCGGCATCAGCATCTTTTAATCCGGCAAGAACCTGTTTTTTCTGGGAATCCGAAAGTTCAGTCCACCAATCATTTTTCACGCGCGATACTCTCAGTCCGTCTAAAAAAGCAATAAGATCGCCGTCGGAAAGTTGATTTATCCAATCGATCAGTTTCAGTTTGACTCCATTAAGTTCAGCAGTTGACATCTCGTTCCTTTTGGTAAATGCAAATATAAAAAAACCAGCGGAATTTTCCAATACTATCTACCGTTTTTCCTAACTTAGCCGTCATTCCTAATGTTCGTTAGTCACAGAGCAATCCTATATGTACACCCCCGAACCTCATATTCCCCTCTTCAAATCCCTCTTCCGTAGCCGGGAAGATGTCTCTGCGGTTCGTTGGGAGAAAGGTGGAAAAAGCGGTTACATGCCTGCATACACTTTCGACCCTTACCAATACAAGGTACACAAGATGAAGGGCGGGAGCTTTCAGAATTTTGCGGGGAAGCAGTACTAGCAACTTTCGGATGCACAACTTTCCGGCACCTGACTCTAGCACAACTGGCAACTCTCGTGACAAAAATCGAATTGTTTTGTAAATTTGCTTCATGGTAAATAGTTTTTACAGCAACTGCTCGAAAAATTCGAGTCCTTCACTTTGAAGAACCAACTATTTCCATTTTGGAAACAATTCAATCGGCGGGAAACTAAGACCTAACTAATAATTGGAGGAGAGGAGACGATGAATTATGACACTACCAACCAAAAGCGAAAAAGTCGAACATAAACTTCCAAAAAATGAAAATATATATAGTTGGAATTAGCTGCGTTGGAAAGAGTACAATTGGCAAACTATTAGCTGAACAACTTGGTTATTTATTTTATGATCTGGATATTGAAGTTCAAAATTATTATCAAAAACCGATAGAGAGAATACAGCGAGAATGTATAACGTTAAATGGATATAGAGAAAAAGCAAGTGTTGTTCTTGAAAAACTATTCAATCTTAGGGAGAATGCGGTAATTTCAGGGACACCTTCGGGTTTAAAATATTATTATCTTCAGGTATATAAAAAATGTAAGAAGGAAACAGAAATAATCTCGGTGCACCTAATGGATAATCCAAATAATATTCTTAAAAGATTGACATTTTATGACATTGATTCCAATTTGATGAATGTCAAATTAGATTCTGATAAAAAGAAAAGATATCTCAAGGAAATAATCGCAGACTTAAATTATTTCAAGAAATCACTGTGTCGGGCAGATTTGCAAATAAATATTGAGAAGATGTCGTTCCCTCAAATAACGTCATTAATAATTGATGAAATCAGGAGGTGCATTGGTGTTCGAGTGAATTGTCTTTAGTTTTAACTCAGCTACATCGATGTCTTTAACTGTATCGAAAAATAAATAGCACTGTATTCATCTACCAATCTTTTTCATCGCCTCCCTCTTCTCTACAAATTCCTTAAAAATATCATAATGCCGTTTTAATCGATCTACATATTCTTTTTGAGTAAGAATCTTTTTTACATGCCCGAACATTTTTTCCGTAATATTTGTATATACGCCAAGCCTGTTGATACACGGACCTTTCATATCGCCAATTATCTCCTTGTCATAGCCCCCATACCAGTTTTCATAAAACTTTTCCGTCTCCCAACCGAAATTTATTGTTCCAACAGATCTCTTTCTTCCGTCCGAGAAAATATTAAGCATTACTCTCCGGCAGTCGCACCCCGGTTCATCACAAAATAATTCTATAAAAGCAAACTTATCGCCGGCTAATTGGGGGTCATCTAATATTTGAAGACAACGGGTTTCGGCAGCACCTAATTCCGGGAAATATTCTTGGAATGGAACGTAGATCATATGCTTATCGTTTTAATCATTATTTTTCTTTTGTCTGATTTCTTGTCAGTTGTCCTCTAATTGCCTGATTCTTTTGTGGCGTTTTCGCTGATAATCCATTATTTCAATGTATAATGGGCAACTTGCTTTAAAATAAATGGCAGCGATTGCTGTAACTTTTGGGTCAGAGGTTCATATTGTGCTTGAATTTTGTTAACTTGCCTAAATCGTGTGTCTCCCTGATTATTTATTGCACAATCTTACTCATTTTCTATCCATAATCAAAATCAGATATTTTCTGAAAACACTTCAGTTTTTCCTAACTTAGCCGTCATAAGAATCAACTAAAAGTCTCATTGACATTGACTATGCTTACCCCTGAGGCACATGTTACCCTTTTCAACTCCCTCTTCCGTGGCCAGGAAGATGTCTATGCCGTTCGTTGGGAGAAAGGTGGCAAGAGCGGTTACATGCCTGCATACACTTTCCACCCTTACCAATACACGGTTCATAAGATGAAAGGCGGTACATTTCAGAATTTCGTGGGAAAACAACACCAACCGCTGTCGGATGCGCAACACTCCGGCATCTGAGGCAGGTTCAACTTGGAATCTCATTGTTTTGATTAGAATTGTTTTGTAAATTTGCAGTAGTAGATAAACTCATCAACATGAATGTAATAAATAATATTTTGAAAATGAGCGTGGCTGATCGTTTGCTTTTGGTTGAACAAATCTGGAACAGCATTCCTGCGGAAGATATCCAATACACGCAAGCCCAACAGAAAGAGTTGGACAAGAGGCTTGCCCGGATGAAAAAAG
>JAHEYM010000068.1:6006-12443 GCA_023251595.1 Bacteroidota bacterium | reverse complement strand
GACACAAGGCTAGAACAAAGGGGCTAAATCTTTTTATTGATTCAGCAGGTACATCAGATTGGCATCGGGGACAACCTCCGGATGAGCGAGCCATCACAGTCTCATTGTCTTACGGGGTCGATATTTCTTCCCTAAGATCACGCCCCTTCACCGAGAAAGATTGGGATGAATTTGATCTTATTTTTGCCATGGATTCATCAAATCTCAGTGAAATGAGAAGAGTCATGAAATCCGGTGATTATTTTTATAAAGCTGATCTGATTTTGAACCAATCTAAACCGGGGTTGAATCAATCAGTTCCTGATCCATATATCTGGGGTACAGAAGGTTTTCATACGGTTTTTAAAATGCTGGATGAAGCTTGTGACGAACTCATCAAAAAAATTGAACTTGGTGAACTTTGATGAATTTCTTTGAAATGTTCAACAGATGTTATTAGAAGATATTCTTGGGATTCAATGTACAGACACAATCTTAATGATTCGTCCGAGTGGATTCCGTTTCAATCCGGAAACTTCAACTTCCAACTCTTTTCAGAAAAAACCAAGTGATTCGTGGAAAAATAAAATTCATGAAAATGCACTTTTAGAATTTGATTCCGTTGTTCAAAGACTGATAAACGAAAGAATCAAAGTAATTGTTTATGAGGAACAATCATCTGACTCCCTACCCGATTCAATTTTTCCGAATAATTGGATCTCATTTCATCCAAACAGAAAAATAATTCTTTATCCACTTCAGTCAGAATTAAGACGGAAAGAGAGAAGGAATGAAGTATTGGATCTGGTCACTCAACGCCTCGGAATAACGAATTGGGATGTTTTGGATTTATCATCCAATGAAAATAAATCCATGTATTTGGAGGGAACCGGAAGTATGGTTCTCGATCGTGTTCATAAAATAGTTTATGCAGCGGATTCGATAAGAACTAATAAGGAGATATTGGCACAATGGGCGTCAGAGATGGGTTATAAGATAGTGTCTTTTTCCACAAATTTTAACGGACTTCCTGTCTATCACACAAACGTCATGCTTACAATCGGAGTTAACTTCGCTGTTGTTTGCACGGATATTATTCCGGACATCCCGGAACGGAATACATTGATCCGCTCGTTGGAATCGAGCGGGCACCGAATTATTAATATAGATATTAAACAGATGTCCAATTTTGCAGGAAATATGCTACAGGTGCAAAATTCCAGTCAAGAAAGTTTATTGTTGCTTTCAGACGGAGCAGCCAAAAGTTTGCAACAAGAGCAACTTTCTTCGCTTTCCGGCTTCACAAAACTTGTTGACGTCGCTATTCCTACAATAGAAGATGTTGGCGGAGGGAGTATCCGCTGTATGATCGCCGAAGTTTTCTATTGATTTGCAAATAAAAAATATATTGTATATTTGCATAATTAAGCGATCGAAATATGAAAATTACCAGAATATTGCTCCTTCTGTTACCCCTCACTTTCATGATCAGTGAGGCACGCATTCCAACTCCACTTTCAAATCCTATTTTGGGAGACGCTACCGAGATAACAATGAGTTGTCACGATATTAAATTATCAATTGATTTTTTTAAGAAATTAGGTTATAATGTAGTAAAAGATGGGACGTTTCCTAATGTATGGTGTCAGATCTCTGATGGTTCAGTTTTAATTTTACTCAACCAGGATAATCAGAACTATTTCGGACTTAATTATTTTTCGGGCGATATGGATAGAAAAGTTATTGAACTGGAAAAACAAGGTATTAAATTCGCATCAAAAACAAATAAAAATGAGGAATTTTCAGAAGGTATTTTTCTGACACCCGATAATTTCACGATTAAAGTAATTCATATTGATCATTCAGGGATGTATCAGCCAAAAGGAATCACAATGCTTTCCATGCCACAGGAAGATTTTATGAAACCGGACAAATATCCCAATAGTAATTGTGGTGTTTTTGGAGAGTTTTCCCAGCCTGTTGCTAATCTTGATAGCTCACTCGTTTTCTGGAAAACTATTGGTTTTAAAGTTCTTAGTCTGAACAAAGTGCCTTACCCATGGGCAATTATCACGGATGGAATGAACATTTTAGGTCTTCATCAAACCAATCAATTTGCATCTCCGGCAATCACTTATTTTTCTCCCGATGCAAAAAACCGAAAGAAAAAACTTGAGGAAGCAGGTATCACGGGAATAAAAGATTTCGATGGACTGGGAAATTATGTACTTACAACACCGGATGGACAAAAAATATTTATTTTTTCTCTTTAATAACACAAAAAAATAATTCTATATATAATGAGTAAAGTTAAAATAATCTCAATCGGGTTAATCCTCTTCATCACTTTCAAGGCGACAGAACTCTTATCACAAACCGCTCCCTTGAAGTATGAAATAACTTATTCACCGCATGTGGAATACAATTCAATACTTTCTAAGGGTAAAACCTTTGTCTGGAAAAGTACTGATATTGATAATTCACTAAGTGAAGAAGTTTCACTGAAAGATATTTTCAATTTTCACTATCAGGGTGAACTGGTCAAAGGTTTTAAAATTTCCACGAATGGTTGGATCACGTTTAATACTTCTCTCACAAGTTCTGAACCACAGAATAATCTGGGATCACCGAAAATTAATTCAGTGATCGCACCCTTTTGGGATGATATTTCAGCAAATTCAAAAGTCACCTTCGGACAATATTTCGACGCCAGCATGAGATATATGATCGAACCTTATGACCATGACAGTAAGGTTCTGACGATTGAATGGGGTGGAATGGAAAGAACAGCTGACGGGTCTACAAATTTGAATTTTCAACTTAAATTATATGAAAAAAGCAATGGCATTCAATTTTTATATGGTGAAATGAATGGTTACACAGGTGGAAGCAATTATATATACTCTTACTCTTGTGGCATGAATGGTTCAAAAATCTCTGACGTTCCCAAAGATGGAGAAGTCCTGGCACTTCGCCACGATAATACTTCAGATTTTGTGAGTTCAGATGCATCTGTTGCCAACAAAGGCTGCAATTCATTATATTATTTACCTAATTGCTATTCAACCATTACTTTCAAACCTGGAGAACCGAATAAACCCTATATATATACAGCTATTTTACCAGGGAATGATGACCAGGAATCTGCATTTCATGTACCGGTTGTCGCAGCTGAACCCAACGGTCATTGTGGGCAGGTGTATTCATCTGAAGGAGCAACTCCAAGTCATGATCTTAAAACATGTAAAGGAATTCCGGACGATGATGTATGGTTTAAATTCACTTCCTACAAATCAACCATAGTTACAGTCAAAGTATACGGGGCCGGCGGCTACGATCCGGTCATTGAGATTCTTGACGATGGTTGGAGTACATTAAAAGAACCTGCTTGTGTTAATGAGACTGGAGAAGGAATGACAGAAACGTGGCATAGCGACAAAATTGTTCTGAAACAGGGATATTATATTAGGGTCTATGATGCAAGGAAAGGGTCAGGCAAGACAGGTGTTTTTTCAATAGCCGTTTTTACAACACCCTAAAAATATTATTATATATTTCAAAAAAATTAATAATCTCGGGGTTTTAATATAAATCTAATATCCCAGAACTAAAATTCGGGGCATTAATTTCCGATAAAATATTTATTATTTGATGACAGAAACGGATCCCACTTTGTGGATTTCTTCACCGTTGATGCCTTTTAGATAGATCGCATAGACATAAGATCCGATTCCGACTTCAACACCCTTGTATGTTCCATCCCATCCTTCTTTCGGATCAAAAGATTCATAGAGCATTTCACCCCATCGATCGAAGATTCTCATTGAAAAAGTCGACCACTCAATAAATTGAGTGACCACCGTAAATCGCGGATTGTGTCCTCCGGGTGTGAAAGCATTCGGAACATAGAAAACAGGCGGTTCCTGCGTACAGGCAATATTCGATCTGCTCGAATCAGAGAAGCCGTATATATTTCCGGGACCTTCGTACCCCTGAACATAATAACAAAAATGTCCGTGCGAAATAGGCCATCCAACCATCGGGTCTTTAAATTCCTTTACATCCCACCCCACTCTACCGATCGGCATTGGATTCCAAATTCCATCCTCACTACGGAATATTTGATAGCCACTTACATGTCCATCCCAATCTTCATAATCATTCCACTTAATTGTGTTTGTAAAATCGTCATTCACGGTTGCAGTTAAAAATATCGTTCTTCCAAGATTTGACATAAGCACGATCGAATCACAACTGTCGACAGCCGCAACCTTATAATAATAACTCATCAGATTTACGGACGCAGAATTATCGTAACACGAAACGACCGGATTCGCCGGATTGAAAGGGATCGTCGTTAAAGAATCGAATGGTCCGTTAGCGTGAATCGAACGATATAAAATATATGATTTTACGTCCGCAGAAGTGTCACCAAATACATCGATTCTTGCAACATAAGATCCTTCAACAGTTGCGGTCATTAAATAATCTTTTGTCGGTAGAACCAATAAATTAGTCGTTACACAAATCGTAGTAGAAGTGGAACTAAATAATCCGGAAACGTCGTGAACTATTACTCTGAAGCAATAATTGGCAAGAGGAATTAAGCCGGCTTCGGAATAAGCGTTCATATTCCCGGGCATTGATGCGACAAGGTTATAAGGAGAACCATTAATACTCTCGAATACATCATAGTGATCGGGAGTCCAGCCAGCGTAAGCAGTCCACCCGATACTCACATTATATCCGCAGGGATTGGAATATGCATAATCGATAATAGTGCAATGAATATCTCCCATCACAGAAATATTTCCACAACTATCAAAAGCTGCGATTCTGAAACATTCAGAGCTTCCGGTAACATCGACCCCTGTTTGATAAAATGTCGAATTAATTCCAAATACAGTGTCAATAGGTTGCCATACTCCTGAAATAAATTGAAATATTACATATCCCCTTGTATCACCAGACGTATCAGGTTCCCATCCCATATACGCGAGCCCATTTCCGATATTGACACTCACACTGTCGAGAACCGGCATTCCAGGAGGAGTGATATCCTGAAAATTATCACCATCGACGGACGAAACCGAAATACAACCGGAAGAATCCGCGATTTCAACACGATAATTTATATGGGCATTACAGAGCGTTATCGGATCCTGATACGTTAAAGCATTGGTACTATCAATCAATGCCCAGGCACCGGCAGGATATTCTCTATATATTTTATATATGCCGGTTGAAGTAGAAGGATTTGGTATTGACAGTGGATTCCAAACCAAACTTGCAAATCCGTTTCCGGTATTGGTAACATTCAGAAAAATAGATTCAAGAGTATCTGAAGGAGTTGATTCGAAGACGCCTCCACATCCTGACCTGCTGGTTATATAATAATATACAGGTGCTGTATTCGCATTTGCACCGACATGTGTATATGTACCCTGGAGATAAGTAAAAATGCTGTCAATTCTTGTGAATGTACCACCCGGATTATTAGATGAATAAATCAAATACGCATTAAAGGTATTTGCTGTATCAATCGGGAGGTCATAATTAAGTGTCACGTCTCCATTTGGTAACACAGAAACGCATTTAATTACAGGTGATTGAATAATTGGTTTTGAAAGAACCGTAACAGAAATTGTTGCGATGGTAAGAGCGGGAGCCGGACAGAAATCGTCACGCGTTCGTACAACAAAGACATAAGTATTCGATATGACAGAACAGTTCGCTAAATAATTTACATGATTACAGTCTGTTTGCCAACTAAAATTTGTTCCAACTCCAAATGGTCCTGTGAGTGTTGGTGGTGGCGTGAGTGTCGCGCAGGGCGGGTTCGTGCAGCCGGCTACTGTACTGGTAAATCCTGCGCCAAATTGATTTCCGGAAGCATCAAGTACCAGTGTTTGCGGATTACCATTCGGAAGCACGCCAAAATCGGTTGCGGACATGAAAAATGTCACCAACGTTCCGGCATAAACGGTGTCTGCATATCTTGTATATAAACCGCTGTTTGGATCAATAAATGGTGCTGTTACAACCGGAGGGGCATTCACAATACAAGCCAAAAGAATTACCTGAATTTCTCTATATATTTCAGCAGTTTTTTGTCCACATCTGTATGAAGTTACTTTTATACAAGTAACGAAATTTCCAATCGTGTATGAAGTAAATGCAATCTCACCGGTTGAAGGATTTAAAGTTGCTGCAACATTACTCGGGTTTTGAACGGATGAAGGTAGAGGACTTGTATAAGAATAACCTGCAGTGAATGCAAGGGGCGCAGGATTCGATGGGGTGAAATTTCCTGCGCTTAACATATCCAATGGTTGCGCCCATGAGTAAACCAGGGAGTCCAGATCTGGATCGTAAGCGTTGTGATTATAATTGAACGGATATCCACTACAAATTACAACTGCAGGTCTTTCTGAGAATTGAGGTGAAGAATCGAAACA
>JAHEYM010000068.1:0-5996 GCA_023251595.1 Bacteroidota bacterium | reverse complement strand
TTCGCATTTTGCCCATTATATGCGAACATAAAAGCACGCAAAGTAAAACCATCTGAACCAGCGTTTTGAAGATTAATAATTGCTGCATTTCTGCAACAATCGCCATAAGAAAAAACCCATCCGGTTGCAGGAGGAATACCTACAAGTGTGATAGGTGCTGATTGGTAAACAAATTCTTCTGTCGCACCGGTTCCGCCACCGGCGCAGGTTACAGTGGGACCAGAACCATTGCATTGTGGTGAAATATCAGTTTGTGTAAGAAGACTCATTGGGATGCTCGTAACAGTAGGATGATATGAAACTGCAAGTGTTACAGAAGCAGGTCCCGGAATTCCATTACAATCTCGATACAGTTTCATGCTGAATTGATACTGACCGGAACCCAGACACATCCATGTTATTTCTCCCCCCATTAAGTGTGAAGCTACAGCTGGTGAACAGTAAATAGTGAAGAGTGAAGAGAGAAGAAATGAAAAACGAAAAAATATATTCTTCATAAATTTTCCGCGCTATTTCACCACGGTTACAGAACCAATTTTACGAATCTGATCCCCATTATTTCCTGTCAAACGGACTACATATACATATATAGCTTGCTGAACCGGAACGCCTTTATAAGTTCCATCCCAACCTTGAAAACGATCATTTGTTTCGAAAATAAGTTCCCCCCAACGATCAAAAATTTCGAATGAATAAGCAGAACCTGCAACAAAACTTACTACCGGTCTGAAGTATGGATTGAGTCCTAAGGGTGTAAAGGCATTTGGTATAAATAGATGAGGGGGTTGAATTACACATTCCTGATTTGACAAACTGCTATCCGCAAAACCATAAGTATCTGTAATTGCTTCGTAACCCTGTACCGAATAACAGAACATTCCTTTCGTCATTCCCAACAAAGAGACATCGTCACGGAAAGTGGTCATTCCACCATAGGGAACCATACCAACCGGATTCGGATCCCAAATTCCATCGACACTTCTGAATATATTATAATAACCGATTCCACCATCCCACCCATCATAGTCATTCCATGTGACGGTGTTCGTCACATCATCATTCATAGTGGCTTTTAATAATATACTTCTGCCAATGTTGGAAGTTTTAACAATATCTCCACAGCTATCAATCACCACAATTTTGTAATAATAACTTTGTTGATGAACGAGCGCAGTCATATCAAAATAAGAGAACTGTGGGCCAGGCATAGCTGCTACAGTTGCAATTGTATCATAAGTACCTGTTTTATTTTTTGATCGGAGCACTTTATATAGTGCGACGTTTGAAGATGCATCAATATAATCGTCGATTCTGGTTCGGTTATCACCAACAACAGTCACAGTCATTAAATAATTATATTGTGGTGGTGGCGGTACATTAACTAAAACACATGCGTGATTTGATTCAGAAGTAAACAGTCCATTCCCATCGACGGCTAGAATCATATAGCAATACGTGGATGATGCTATAAGATTTCCATCGATAAATGCAGTTGTATTTCCCGGGACTGAAGCGACAAAAGTCATTGGTCCCCCGTTAATACTTACATAAATATTATAGGAGCCAACACCTGCTGTCCAATTAATATAAGGGTTCCAACTTAAATAGGATGCATGCGTGCAGGGATCAATATAACCGGTTAAATAAAGTGTGTTTTGAACATCGCTCATCAAACTGATGTTCATACAACTATCGAACGCTGCCACACGGAATGAATCTGATTGATTCGTGGCATTCATGCCTGTCGCCATGAAAGTATTATTTATGCCCCACGCTGTATCGATTGGTTGCCAAACACCATTAATGAATTGAAATATAACATAACCCTGCGTGTCTCCGGATGAATCCACTGCCCATCCGATATCAGCAGCACCTGTCAATTGATTTACTGTCACACTATCTATCAGAGGTGTCGCAGGGGCAAAAATATCCTGAAAAGTATCACCATCAACGGATGAAACAGAAACACATCCTGATTGATCTGCAATTTCAACACGATAACTAATATATGAATTACAAATATTGATCGTATCCTGATACATCAGATTTGTCGTTGAGCCGATGAAAGTCCAAACACCAACAGGAAATTCACGATAAACATTATATATTCCTGTGGAAGTCGAAATATTCGGATTATGAATCGGATTCCAACTCAATTGTGCATAGCCATTTCCTGTATTCACAACATTCAATAAAATAGATTGCACGGTATCGATAGGAGGAGTATAAATTGAACCCATACAACCAGAGCGACTTTCTATATAATAATATATTGAAGCACCCTGCGCTCCAGCTCCAACATGCGTATACGTAGTTTGATTGTAAATAAATATGCTGTCAATAAGTGTGTATGGTCCCGCAGCTGTTGCCGAAGACCATATATGATAGGAATTAAATGTTACAGCAGGATCAGGTGGCGTTGCCCATGTAAGTTGCACATCACCATTGGGCAAAACAGAGACGCATTTAATATCCGGAGATTCAATAGTAGGAACCGATTGAACGACTATCGAGATCGTGGCGATATTTTGTTTTGGTGCAGGACAATAATCATCCTGTGCTTTTATCACAAATGTATATGTATTGGCAGTCACACCACAATTTGCCGGGTAGTTGACATGTTGACATTCGGTTTGCCATGAGAAAGAAATACTTGCAGTTACAAGACCGGAAACAATAGGAACCGGATTCAGTACCGCACACGGAGGATCGAAACACCCTGTAGTGGTGCTCGAAAATCCAGCTCCAAACATACCTCCGGAAGCATCAATACTGACTGTTTGGGGACCTCCTGTTGGTAGCGGGTCATTGTCAACCGCAGTAATTGTAAAAGTTACGAGTGTTCCTGCCGAAACGGTATCAGAGAAACAGGGACCCACAAACGGATTTAGAAATGGCGCGTTTATGGTGGGTGGACTATTCGCACCACAATTGAGGACTGTCACCTGAATTTCACGATAAACTTCTGCCACTTTATATCCACAACGGTATGCAGTGACTTGTATGCAGGTCACCATTTCATAGTCTGTAAAACCGGGATTGAAGTACGTTGCAAATGAAATATTTCCGGTGGAAGGATCAAGTGATGCAGGAATATTGCTTGGATTAATGCCAGGTCCGGGAAACGGATTTGTCATGCTATATCCAGGCTGGAAAGCGAGAGCCGGAGGAAAAACGCCTGAAATAAAAGAACCGGCGCCAACATTATCAAGTGGAGCGGCCCATGAATACACAAGAGAATCCAGATCGGGATCAAATGCATTATGATTATAGTTGAAAGGATCATTCCCACAAATTACTATCGCCGCCCGTTCTGCGAATTGCGGCGAAGAATCAAAACAGGGATTGGTATTCTGCCCATTATATGGGTACATAATCGCTCTCAGGGTGAATCCATCCGAACCAGGCGTCACAAGATTGTCAATAATGGCATTTCGACAGCAGGAACCATAGGTGAAAATCCAACCCTGCGGCGGTGGAACACCATTCAGTGTGATCGGGTTAGAGTGAAATATATACATCTGGGCTGTGCCTGGTATAGGTCCAAGGGGATTCGATGAACCACATGAAAGAGTTGGTCCCGATCCATTACAAACCGGTGAAATCTCCGTACTGTCAAAGAAAGTCAATGGAATCGAGGTGAGAAGTGGATTATTATGAACCCCCAACATCAGTCCGATCATTGGCATCGGGATTCCGTTACAGTCCCGGTAAACTTTCATTTCAAATAAAAACTGACCGTTTGATTGACAAGTCCAGGTAATCTCACCACCCATCAAATGCGAAGCTGATGCCTTGAAAACCAAGACATTAAACAACAAAAGAAGCAGGACTAAACGTTTGATCATCTAATCGGACGGAGTTTTACTAGTACAAATGTACTCATTAGTGGTCAAAATTACAACTTTTAAAATGGTCTAACGGGTTAATTTTCAACAAATAGACCGTTCAAAACCTTTCTCTTGATAAAATCCTTTTACTTCGGGGAAAAGTGGGGTGAATCGACTGAACCAGCACTCATATAAAAATGCTAAAATAAAGCTTAATTTTTGCGGCTGAGTTAAATCTCCTTTTATCTTCTTCAAAAATGCCAAACCTATACATCATTACTGGTCCAAATGGCGCTGGAAAAACTACCGCTTCGAATACACTTCTTCCCGAAGTGCTAGGGGTAAAGGAATTCGTTAATGCTGATGAAATCGCCAGAGGACTTTCACCTTTTAATCCGGAAGGAACCGCTTTTGAGGCAGGGAGATTGATGCTTAAGAGAATTAAATATTTAATCAAACAACAAGAAGATTTTGCTTTTGAAACAACTTTATCGACTATTAGTTACTCCAATTACATCATTGAAGCAAGAAAACTGGGCTACATCAGTACACTGTGCTTTCTTTGACTTCCACCGGACGAAATTGCAATTCAGAGAGTTAAAGGAAGAGTTATTCAAGGCGGCCACAATATTCCGGAAGAAATAATCAGACGATGATATTCTCGGGGTTTGAAAAATTTAGTCCAAATTTACATTCCACTCGCTGATAATTGGATGGTATTAGATAATACTACTAATATTTTTCGTAACACTGCTGAAGGAGAACTTGAAAAACCTCCGATTATTCATATTCCAGAAATTTGGAGCAAAATAATAATATATGAAAGAAAATAAAACTCGGGCTGAAATTCGAAAAAAAATTCTTGACGGTTTAAATCTTTCACTCAAAAGGCTCGTCCTTGAAGCTTCCCGTGAAAATAGGGAACTTGTGATCGTTATTGATGGAAAACCGGTGTGGGTGAAGGCAACGGAGTTACTGGAACAAGTAAATCTTTCCAAATGAAAGAATTTTTTAAGAAAAATAGAAAATTTTCCGCAATATATTTGGTATGGTTTTTTACTCATGTAGCATTTCTTTTAGTTGGTTCCACAAATTCAGAAAGTTCATACAAAGAAGATTTTTGGCCTTTTTATAATAATTATAATTGCAGCCTTCCGAAATGTTACGATTTAAGTGAATTCTTAGTTTATGCAATAGGACCTGCTATACTTATAATTGCATATTTTATGTTTACTAAAAAGGACTAATGTATTTATTTTACTTTCATCTGTGAAAATCCGTGTTATCTGTGAGCAAATTATTTGGCTCACAGATCGCTCAGATAGGCACAGATCAAAAGTCTTCTCACTCATATAATACCAGTTTTCAATACATCCCTCAAAAGCAACTTCTCATCTCGTATTTACCCCAAGTTTCTCAATCGAAGACACATCAATACTGGCGAATTCAAATTCCTCGGCAACTTTGCCTTTAATTTCATAACATCCTTTTCCACGAAAAGGAAATTCTTTCACCACTTTCGGAAAATGTGTGGTATCGAAAAAGTATCCGTCTTTATCTAAGAAAGTTCCGAAAAGCATTACTTCACCCTTCACCGTAATCGTTACTTTGGTGGTGACTAAATATCCTGTCATCGTAACCATTTTCCCGGCATGTTCAATTAAATTCGATGCGGAAAT
The DNA here is from genome assembly GCA_023251595.1 of Bacteroidota bacterium. GTDB lineage: Bacteria > Bacteroidota > Bacteroidia > AKYH767-A > JABDAW01 > JAHEYM01. The sequence goes on along the minus strand of JAHEYM010000068.1, from coordinate 487 downwards.
TGTGTTGGAAGGCTGTTCTTTTAATAACTGAAACGGAGAGCATAGTGGAAATCCAAGAATTTCGATTTCATCATACGCATCATCCAATGCATTCTGATCTAATTGCGGAAGTTCAAACGGTTTTGCATTCGTTTCAAATAATTCTTTATTCGGTTCGGTTTTCTTTTTATTTCCCATATATAAATATATATCCCACAACAATGCTTTTTTTGTTTTTTGGGTGAAACGAAATGCCCCGATCCGGATGAGTATTCTCAATTGCTCGACCGAAATTGAAACGCGTTTGATAAAATCTTCAAGATTCCGGAACTCGCCCCCCTCCTGTTTTTCGCGTACGATGGCTTCCGAAACCTGTTGTTCGAGTTCTGATAAATGAATAAACCCGAGATAAATATCGTCGCCTTGAATTATGGTGAAATGTTCGCTTTTATTCACGCGAGGTGCAAGCACATTCGCGCCCGCCATCCTTGCCTCGTGCACGTAATAT
>JAHEYM010000420.1 GCA_023251595.1 Bacteroidota bacterium | reverse complement strand
ATGATTTTTTAGGTTTAGTTGTATGAGTGTAAAGTTAGGGAGAAGTTTTGTAAGGGCAAAAGATATTTTGCCCTTACAAACGGGGCAAAAAATCTTTTGCCCTTACTTCAGAGTCCTTGCCAGCCAGTCAAAGAAAACACGTTGCCAGAGAACGGAATTTTGCGGTTTTGTGACCCAATGTCCTTCATCAGGGAAGCACAGAAAACGGGCAGGAATGTCTTTCAGGCGCGCAGTGGTAAAGGCCTCCATCCCTTGTCCGACTGGGACACGAAAATCTTTTTCATTATTAATAACAAGGATTGGTGTATCCCAGTTTTTGGCAAATAAGTGGGGTGAAAATTTAGTATAGCTCTCCGGTGTGGGAGTATTCCAGTAGGGTCCTCCGAGGTCGAAATCGGGGAACCAGATTTCTTCTGTTGAAGTATACATGCTGGTGAGATCATACACTCCGCAATGCGCAATAAAAGTTTTAAAACGATGATTGTGGTTACCGGCAAGCCAATAGACGGAATAACCGCCAAAGCTAGCCCCTACCGCACCCAATTTATCTTTATTCACATACGATTCTTTCGACATTTCGTCGATTGCGCTAAGATAATCTTTCATACACTGACCACCCCAATCGCCCGAAATTTCGCGATTCCATGCTTCACCAAACGAGGGCAGACCACGACGATTTGGTGCCACAATAATATATCCGTTTGCTGCCATTAGTTGAAAATTCCAACGATAGGAAAAAAACTGACTCACCGTACTCTGGGGTCCACCTTGACAATATAATAATGTCGGATATTTTTTTGTGCTGTCGAAACCTGGTGGATAAATAATCCATGTCAGAATGTCTTTATTATCGGTCGCTTTAATCATTCTTTTCACCACTTTCCCCATCGTAATACCGTCGATCAGATGTTGGTTGGTGAAAGTCAATTGTTTTGAATTTCCGGATTTTAAATCAATTGTATATAATTCTGTTGGCATCGAAATCGACATCATAGATGTGACCATTACTTCACCCTTCACACCACCCTGACTAAACGCAGTATGATCTGCAATATCACCGGTAATCTGCTTAATAGAAGCTTTTCCTACAGAAGGATCTAAAGACCAAAGTTGATCCGTCGCATTTATTCCGCATAAAAAATAAATCAGTTTTCCATCTTTACTCCATTTCGCACCTTCCACGCTGTAATCAAAGCCGGCTGTGGCTTCCACGTTGGTTCCGCTTGCAAAATCATGAACCATAATCCGGTTTCTGTCAGCCTCATACTTTGGTGTTGCCATACTCATCCACAATATTTTTTTTCCATCGGGTGAATATTGCGGATCGACATCATAACCTTCATTTCCTTTCGTCAGATTTTCTGTTGTTCCTTTTTCGGTGTTATATATATATATATCTGAGTTGGTACTCACTGCGTATTCTTTCCCAACCAGTTTTTTACATGTATATACAATACGGTTTCCATCGGGAGAGAAATTAATTTGTTCGTCACCCCCATTCGGTTTCAGAGGGGAATCATAACGCTCCCCTTTCATAATATCTTTGGGTTCATTCATCATTACACCTTCTTTATAATCGGCATAAAATATATGACAATAACTGCCATCAGCCCAGGAAGTCCAGTGACGAAACATAAGGTCATCATATATTTTCCCGGTTGCTTTCGGAAGATCGGGATATACATCTTTCAGTGTTTTATCGACCTGAACATCCTGCGTAATCCAAATTCGGTTCGCCCCCGGAGAGAAGCCGTAGCCATTAATTCCACCTGTTACATTGGTCACTTGCTTTTTGTTTTTGCCGTCAGTATCCATTACCCAAACTTGTGTTGTGCCGTCTTTTGTCAGCGTGAAAGTGATGCGTCTGCCATCAGGCGACCATTTCGCTGAAGATTCATCATCGGGCGAGTCGGCAACAGGAACAAAAGCGCCGGAAGCGATGTCAATTTTATAGATATCCGTATTTCCCGTATTCGCTGTCAGGTTATAATTTCTGACTGAATAAAGCACCGATTTTCCATCGGGTGAAACCTGTGGATCGCTGACTCTGCCTAATCTCCAGAGCGCTTCAGGCGACAACAGATTCTGGGAAAAAGTGTTTAGGGTGAAGAGAATTGAAACGAATGTAAAGATCTTTTTCATGACGCTGTTTTAGGGTCACAAAAGTGGGAAAAATTGGTGAATAATTAAGATCAGTCCGAAGTTCATTTTTTCACCAGTTGAACATCAGTCGGTACACCCCAATCTTTTGTAATTCCCTGAGTTGCGTTGATGAGCACTTTGAGGTTGGGTAAATTGTTCACGCACCGGAATCTTTTCAGAACCGGATTTTGTGAAATATCAATTTCTGAAAGTTTGCAGCCCTGACAATAAAAAGTTTCGAGTTTCGGCGCTTTAGATAAATCGACTGTAGTAATGGGAATTCCCCGACATTCAAGATATTTGAGATTTGGATTATTTGATATATCCAATATCGGAATTTTATTAATACTGCAATCAAAACGGGAAAGATTGCGGAGATTGGAAATATCGAGAGAGGTTAATAAGTTGCTGTTGATATAAAGAGTGTCCAGATTTGGATTTAATGATAAATTCAACGTTGTTATTTTATTACCGTAGCAGGTTAGACTTGTTAGCTTAATATTTTTAGAAATATCCAAAACTGAAATTCTATTTGTACCACAATCAAGTTTTGTAAGCAGTGTATTTTTAGAGATATCGAGTGAAGTAAGTTGATTCTCGCTGCAATTGAGTTTGGTAAGCAAAGTGTTTTTGGATATATCCAGAGAAGTGAGTTCATTCCCATCGCAATCGAGCTCAGTGAGGTTGACAAATGCGGCGATCCCTTCGAGAGACGAGATCTGGGTGTCTTCATCGTACATATCATCACTATAGCTCACATCCAGCTTTGTGATCAGCAGTACTTCGTTTTGCTGAAGTTTGCCATCGTGATTTAAATCTGCTTTGTTTTCACTCAGAATTTTTTCTAAAAAAACACTATCGGGAATATTCACGATTTGCGCTTTCAACACAAGAGAGACAACACATGCGAATAAGAGAAATACTTTTTCCATTTTATGTATATTTATCGGTCCGGTAATTAACCCGTTATTTGAAATTAATATTATATCAGAGTGCGAAAATAGAAAAAAAAATGTCACCAACCTTTTCAGATTGATGACATTTTTTTCTGAATGATACAAAACTGCATCATTCAATTGTATGTAATTACCTCACCAGACTCACTTTACCTGTAAGATCTCTGTTTACTGCTTTTCCGGTTTGATCTGTTATTGTGCAAGTGATTTTGTAAATATAAACTCCCGGAGGCACATCAATTCCCGCGAATTTACGATTCCAGCCATTTGTAAGATCTAAGGTTTGATAAACAAGTCCGCCAAGAATATTATATAAATTCATTCTGAAATTA
>JAHEYM010000419.1 GCA_023251595.1 Bacteroidota bacterium | reverse complement strand
TGATCTCAATAGTGTTCCGGCTCTGAAAGACAGGATCCGATTCGAATTAAATCTCCCTCTTATAAATCCTTTTAATATTGTGAAACAAATTTCATTTTAAATGGATGCAGGTAAACGAATCTATTTTGCGTCCGATTTCCATTTAGGTGCGCCTGATGCAACTTCAAGCTTAGAAAGGGAAAAACGTATTGTGAAATGGTTGGATACTATCAAAACAGATGCAGCCGAAATATTTTTACTTGGCGACACATTTGATTTCTGGTTTGAATACTATACTGTTATTCCCCGGGGATTTGTCCGTTTGCAAGGCAAGATTGCTGAACTTACTGATAGTGGAATTCAAGTTCACATGTTTACCGGCAATCATGATATGTGGTTGTTCGATTATTTCCCGAAAGAATTGAATGTAACAATTCATCGCGAGCCTATTACACGTGAATTTGGCGGGAAGAAATTTTATATTGGACATGGTGATGGTTTAGGTCCCGGGGATAAGGGATATAAATTTATCAAACAAGTTTTCAGAAATAAAGTATGCCAATGGTTATTCGCCCGACTTCACCCGAATCTTGGAATGTCGATCGGACATTTATGGTCGGGCAGGAGCAGGGCATATAATATTAAATACGAAGAAAAGTTTTTGGGAGAAGAAAATGAGTGGCTTGTAATATATTGTAAAGAAATTCTTCAGAAAGAACATTTTGATTATTTTATTTTTGGTCACCGTCACTTACCATTAGATATTAAATTAAGCGAAACCAGCAGGTATATTAATCTTGGAGAATGGTTTAAAAGCAGTCCCTATGCTTGTTTTGATGGAAAGACTGTAGAGATGTTGCAATTTGAAGGGTTGATAAGTTGATAAACTATCGTTATTCATCTTCCTCATCCCCAAAATCCTTTAATATTTTTTTTACCTCTTCATCTGTCGAGCGCAATCTGGTTTTGCACTGATTGATGAGCTCACAGGCACGTTTAACTTTTTCTGTTAACACATCCACATCGATGTTACCTGTTTCAAGTTCACGTAGAATTTTTTCCAATTCTGTGCGGGCTTCGTTATAGTTGAATTTTGCTTTCATCTTTTAGTTGATAAGTTGATGGTTTGATGAGTTGATAAGTTGAAATGTGATTATTTTGTCACCGTACTTTGAATTGATCCATTCCCGAGGACAGTTGTAATCTCATCTCCTTTTTTCAGATCATTTATATCTTTTACTGCGTGGCCATTAAATTTCGTTATACTATAACCTCTTTTGAGAACCAACAACGGATCGAGAAGAGTTGTTTTCTGTTCAAACGCGAGAAGATTACGGCTCTCATTCTCTATTTTTGATTGATAAGAATATTGGAGTTTAATTATATTCGAGGACATTTTATTCGTTTCGCCGGAAACAAATTTTTGGGTCAATAATGCTAATCGTTGAGAAGATGCATTTAGCGAAAACAATTCTTCACTTGCATATTCAGAGGCAATATTAATAATATCATTAAATATTTCAGAAATATGTTCTTCATAATTGCGCACTTTTTCTATAAGAAAATTTGCTGCTTCGGCTGGGACGGTTTCTGCGTGACAAGCTACTTCGTCTGCTACACTGACATTCGTTGTATGTCCTATTCCGGTGATGACCGGCAAAGGGAATTTTGCAATTGCCTCACACAATCTGAAATCATTAAAACAAAGAAGATTCACAATACCACCACCGCCCCTCACTATCACGACTACATCGAATAAATCTGAATTAAATTGAATGGCGTGAAGCTGACGAACCATATCGGGTGCAGCATTATCTCCCTGCAATAATGCCTGAAATAATTTTATTTTGAATTTATATCCATAAACATTCTTGATTAATGTTCCGGAGAAATCTTCAAATCCTTTGGCATCTTCTGCTGAAATTACTGCGATTCGCAGTGGAACTTCGGGGATTTGTTTTAATTTATTCAGATCATATATTTGCAGATCTTTTAGTTTTTTTACAACAGCTCTACGCTCTGTTTCAAGTGCACCCAATGTGAATTCGGTTTTCACATCGTCTATCATGAGACTTAATCCGAAGCGTACATCATAATTTACTTTCGCGAGAAATAAAATCTTAATCCCTTCCTTCAGCGCAATGCCTCCTTCGGTAAATTTCTTTTCTATTGAGGGCAGTTGTGTTTTCCAGATTATTCCCCGCATTTCTGCAAGAGGGTAGGTGGAGTTGGAATCTTTTTCAACAAGACTAAGATAACAATGTCCCTTACGAATATTCAGTCCTGCAATTTCTGCAGTGATCCACAATTTTCTGAATCCAAGTTTCTGTTCGATGGTTGCAGAAATAAGTTGCCCGATTTCTGATAATCGTAAATATTCAGGAGTATCAAATAAATCTGCCATCCTCAGGAAATTATTTTGTTTTTGAGTAGAGTTGAAATTTCTTCTTCCGTATATCCTAATTCAGTAAGGATTGCAGAGGTGTGTTCTCCGGGTAAAGGAGCATTATTTTTGTGTTCATGAGAAAATTCCGAGAATAAGGCGGGAAACCGAATATGTTTTCTTTTTGTACCGTCTTTATTTAGAGTTTCGTATACAAGATTTCTGGCTTTGATCTGAGGATGTTCTACCGTTTCATCTGCATGTAAAACAGGGGTTACGCAACAATCGATCGGGTCAAAGATCGTTTTCCATTCGTCAAAACTTTTTCCCGCAAAAATAATTTCCAATTCTTTTACTGTTTTTTCGCCCTCATCACCGATAGAAAAACGTTGGGAAGCAAGATGTTCTGTATTTAACAGGTCACATAAACGATACCAAAACTTTTCTTCAACCGCAGCCACAGCTATATATCTACCATCGGCTGTTTCATACAAACGGTGACAAGGCATTTCCCCTGTTAAAATTCCGGGATCTTCCATATTCTGTTTAGTATATTCAAGTTGCATTAAAAAACCTGAGTAATTCGCAATTGCGCCATCCACGGCAGAGACATCAATATATTGTCCTCTGCCAATTTTCTGACGATGAAAAAGTGCTGCCATAATTGAAATAACAGCAGGTAAAGCGCCTCCGGCAACATCAGCAATTTGCATATCGGGTAAAAGAATATGTCCTTTATTTGTCTGATGATGGAGTAAGGAAGCTAATGCAATGAAATTAAGGTTATGTGCTCCTTGCTGCGCAAGCGGACCGTTTTGTCCGTACCCTGATATGGAACAATAGATTATATTCGGATTTATTTTATTAATTGTATCATAGTCAATTCCAAGTCTTTTTACTACACCTGGTCGAAAACTTTCTATCATTACATCAGCATTTTTTGCGAGCTGCAATAAAATATTTGTTCCTTTTTCCGTTTTCAGATCAATTATTATTGAACGTTTATTCCTGTTGAGTGCGGTAAACATGACTGAACTGTCTTCAGCTAAAGGCGGTAGCGCTCTGACGTAATCA
>JAHEYM010000418.1 GCA_023251595.1 Bacteroidota bacterium | reverse complement strand
CACGACAGGACAATTTGATCCGGAAGCATTATTTTATTTGAGAGCGAGAGGCAGCGGATTGGAAAAAGCTAAAGCATTATTGATGTACGCATTTGCAAGCGATATTGTAGATCGTGTAAAAATCGAAAAATTAAAATTAAATCTTATGATGATGTTGGCAGAAAAACTTAATCAACGAATGGAATGAAAACGGCAGACGATCATACCAAAACCTCGTCTCCCTCAACGATGCTGACTTTCGATCCAAAAAAAGTACGGGAAGATTTTCCTATACTTCAGCAAAAAATATTTAATCATCCTCTGGTCTATTTAGACAATGCCGCCACGTCCCAAAAACCGCAGTGCGTCATAGATTCAATTTCAAAATATTATACGGAATATAATTCAAACGTACACCGCGGAATTCATTTCATGAGTCAGAAAGCGACTGATGCTTTTGAAGAAGCCCGAGTTGAAGTGCAACATTTTATCAACGCGAAAAGCGATAGCGAAATAGTTTTCGTTCGAGGCACAACAGAAGCGATCAATTTAGTTGCAGGCACGTATGGTCGTCAACATATTAATGAAGGAGATGAAATAATTGTTTCGGAAATGGAACATCACTCCAATATTATTCCCTGGCAATTATTGTGTTTAGAAAAAAAAGCTAAAATCCGGGTCGCTCCGATGAATGATGATGGAGAATTAATATATGAAGAATACGAAAAACTATTCAACGCCAAAACAAAATTCGTAGCGATAACTTATGTCTCAAATTCACTTGGTACGATTAATCCGATAAATAAATTTATTGCAAAGGCACATCAGAATCATGTTCCTGTTTTGGTCGATGCAGCTCAGGCGGTTCCACATTTAAAAGTCGATGTACAAAAAATTGATTGTGATTTTCTGGTTTTTTCAGGACACAAAATGTGTGGTCCGACAGGCTCAGGTGTTTTGTTCGGGAAACTGGAACATTTTGAATTAATGCCGCCATATCATGGAGGTGGCGAGATGATGTTGTCAGTCACTTTTGAGAAAACGATATATAAAGAGCCGCCTTTTCGCTTCGAAGCAGGAACACCAAATATTGCAGATGTGATTGCTTTGGGTGAAGCAATCCGCTATATGAACCGAATTGGAATGGGCGCCGCTTTTCGATATGAAGAAGAATTAACTGCTTATGGTACACAACTACTCAAAGATATTCCGGGACTGAAAATAATAGGAACTGCTTCAACTAAAACACCTGTACTTTCATTTGTTCTCGAAGGAATTAATGCAATGGATGCAGGTATGTACCTCGATACGCTGGGTATTGCCGTGAGAACCGGTCATCACTGCAACGAACCTGTTATGAAACATTTCGGAATTCCGGGGACGATTCGAGCATCAATGATGTTTTATAATACGAAAGAAGAATTGAATTTCCTTCGCGAAGGAATTATGAAAACAATAAAATTATTACGCAGATGACCCTATCACTCATGATAGGGAGAGAGTCATAGATACATGTATATGGATTGTAATACAGAAGAAATTCCCAAACCCATTTCTGAGTTAGAAAAAACGGTCATCGAAGATTTTGCATTATTTGATGATTGGGCAGATAAATACCAATATGTGATTGAACTCGGACAAAAACTGCTACCGCTAGATAATAAATATAAAACGGAGGAATATAAAATTAAAGGTTGTCAATCTACTCTGTGGATTCATGCAGTCAGAAAAAATAACCGTATTTATTTTTACGCTGATTCCGATAGTACATTTGTAAAAGGATTAGCTGCTGTGCTGATCAATGTTTTAAGCGGACAACCAGCTAAAGAAATAGTCGATTCCCACTTAGAATTTATCGACAAAATCGGACTCACTTCACACCTTGCAGCTTCACGTAGCAACGGGCTTTCGTCAATGATCCGACAATTAAAATTGTACGCTTTGGCAGGGTCGGAAGGCTTAACCACCTAGTCTCTTTTTTCTCCCGAAATCTTTTCGTATCTTTACAAAAAAATTAATGATGGAAAATAAAATAGAAGTTCCGATAAACAGTCTCGATGCCAGAATTCTGGATGTAATTAAAACCTGTTACGATCCCGAAATTCCGGTAAATATATATGAGCTGGGTTTAATATATAAACTTTCTGTAAGCGAAGGAAATGATGTTCATGTGTTGATGACATTGACTTCACCCGCTTGTCCCGTGGCAGAATCGTTACCGGTTGAAGTAGAAGAAAGAATTAAAGCACTTCCCGAAGTTAATTCGGTGAAAGTGGAAATCACATTCGATCCGCCCTGGGAAAAAGATATGATGAGTGAAGAAGCGAAATTGGAACTGGGATTGTTCTGATTCTAAAATGGAACGCAGATGACACTGATTGAACAGATTAACACTGATTTTAATATATTTTATCAATAATAAAGTATATAAGGGCATTAAAATATTTATTTTTTTATCAGGTTTAATCTGTTCAATCAGCGTTATCAGCGTTCCAATACCGATCTTTTGTTAGGCACGAACCAAAATATTATGTAACAATGCAAAGCGAAGAAGAAATTATAAATAAAGTTGCGGAAAGCGGATTGATGCAAATCGATTTGGAAGATTATTTACCTAAAGGTGAAAAGGTAATTTTAGATCTGAAAGATTTTCTTTTTGAAGGAATATTATTGCGTGAAAAAGATTTTCGTTCACTGGTGAAAAATTATAATTGGGGTCAATATGAAGGAAAATATATAGCACTCACCTGTTCATCCGAAGCGATTCTACCAACCTGGGCATTTATGCTTATTACATCGGCACTTTTACCTTATGCAAAGAAAATTGTAAACGGCGGTCTGGAAAAGTTGACAGAGGTCTTGTTGGAGGAAGGAATTGCTAACATGAATATTGAATCTTTTCGCAATCAAAAAGTGATGGTGAAGGGCTGCGGACATATCGATGTTCCGCCCTCCGCATACATCGCCGTAACAACGAGGTTGAAACCGGTGGTTCAGAGTCTGATGTACGGCGAAGCTTGTTCAACCGTTCCGGTTTGGAAAAAGTGATTTGTTAATTAGCTAAAATACTCCCACTTTTGCGGCGCATAAAAAAATCGCCATGTTAAAAAGAACCATTCTCCTTCTTACCATTTCCTGCCTCTCCTTTAATCTGTTCGCCATTGATGAGGGTATGTGGCTTCCACTCCTGCTCAAAAGGTTGAACGAAACCGATATGCAAAAGCTCGGGTTGAAACTCACAGCCGATGAAATTTATAGTGTGAATAATTCTTCACTGAAAGATGCGATTGTGAATTTCGGAGGTTTCTGTACTGCGGAAGTAATTTCGAACGACGGACTATTAATCACTAATCACCATTGTGGTTTCGAAGCAGTGCAGGCGCACAGTTCTCCGGAACATGATTACATCACCGATGGTTTTTGGGCGATGAGTAGAGATCAGGAGTTGAATAATGAGGGTTTGAC
>JAHEYM010000067.1 GCA_023251595.1 Bacteroidota bacterium | reverse complement strand
GGTCCATGGGGCTGTGGCAGTTGTTGTATTGGTGAAAAAAGATCCGTTATCCTGAAGTCCACCGATTACAATATCATTCAATGGTAATCCATGATCGATTGCGATGGTATAAAATTGTGTTGAAGTATAACCATTATTTAAGGATGACCATGTTACACTTGTCGCCATATCATCATTTGTTTTAAATACGCCACCATCGCAGGAAGAAATCATTTTATTTGCATCTGAAGGAAAGAAAATCATTTTATGTTGATCGGGATGGTGATTCGGATAAATTGTAAAATCGGGATATGTACTCCCTATTCCGTACCCGCCAATTTGCGTTGTATTGTTTGGTGAAGTGAAAGCATCTGTTGAACGAAATATATTTGTTCCCCCGACAAAAACAACATTTGGATCATCGGGTTTTACAGCTACATATAAATCATATCCACCTTGTGCATAAAAGTTTCCAAAAAGACTACCATCATAAGGGAGATTTTGCGAAAGATTAATCCAAGAACCTCCTAAACTGTCACCATTTCCGGATATATATGTATATTTCCACAAACTATAATATTCGGTGTCTAACATAAAATCTGTAGATAGAAGTCCGAAGCCCGGAGTCACACCGAGAAAATAAACTTCATTTTCATTTGTCGGATTTATTCCGATCACAATTCTATTATATACAGTTGGAAAACTATCAGGAGTTATTTTTGTCCATATGGTGCCGTTCGTCGAACGATAAATTCCGCCAGGTGTGCCATCGCTGCTGAAGGTCGCGTATTTTGATCCATTATTTGCACAGGCTACATCCGAGAAATAGGAATAATCACCATTTGAAATAAATCCATTTAAAGCAGTGGTCCATGTTGTTCCTCCATCAATTGTTCTGAAAATACTGCCTACGCTTGCAACATAAACAGCATCACTTGTGTCTGAAGGATCTGTCGCAATATCCCAATTTGCGTCAGTCAGGAAATCGAATGTTTGAGGCGTGCCGTGAACGGATGAAATTAATCCTGTCCAGCTATTTCCATCATCGGTCGATTTATATATTCCATCGCCCAGGTGAAATGCTCCGGTTGCGCTCGCGGAGGTGCCGTATGCCTCGCCCGTGCAGTAATACCAGGTATCAGTGTGACCTGCTCGTTTGTCTTGCGAGAGACCCGTGATGCTATGCAATTGGGCAGGCGTAGAGGTCATCATCCATGTTGCGCCGGTATCTGTCGATTTGTACAAGCCACTCGATACGCCACCGGCGAGCAGTACATTTTCGTGCGATACATCTATGCCTACCGCGCGTGTACGACCACTCAGGTTGTAAGGTCCGCGTGGAGACCAAATAGCAGGTGCGCCTGCACGTGAGTCCTGATCTTTTGGGAGTGAGGCTGTAAAAACTGTTTCCGCATGATGAATTCTCGCCGGAACGACACCTGTTTCAGGGTCTTTCAATCTGTTGAGTTCGTAATTCAGACGTGCATTTTGATCACCTTCACCCTGGTCGGTCATTGTACCACCCGGAATATGCAGTGAAGCTGAGTTTTTCTTTCCGGAGAGATAGAAGAGTGATCCTGTCCAGGAAGCGATAAAGATCAAGGCGGTAATGAAAGTAAGCGTATTTTTCATGAGATGGTTTTGGTCGGTTTTGGAGATGCTAAGGTACGGAGAATTTTGATATGGTAGGGAAATGGTCAAGAATCTCTTTGAGGTATCGGAAATGATGAGCATAAAGATCTGTGTGAATCTGGTTTATCAGTGAGAAAAATATTTTGCTCACAGATCGCACTGATTTCCACGGATAAAAACCGATTAATACAATAATTACGTTCAAGAGTTATTTTATACCAATTGGTATAATACCCGTAGTTTAGAATATCTTTTTCCTTTCATCACCCTCGTCAGTCAACCTAACAGAAATCCTTTATCGGTCGCAGTTCTCAATGATTTTTCTCATCTTAATCCGAAAGTTATCCCATGTTTCGCTATCCCATTCCTCGGATTTTAATTTTTCAGAGTAGTTTTTTAAGGACTCATTCATTTCATTTGCGAATACAATACTATCTATAATTAAAGCGGTCTCATTAAATAATTTCTTACCCTTTCTATTTATTGTCCAACCACCTGTAGTTTCGCCCTGATGTAATATCCCACAGCGAATACACCTATAGAATTCATTTGATTTGCTTTTAAATATTGAAAAATTATTTTCAGATGCGAAAAAGTCTTTAAATGCGCGTTCTGATTTCCACGTCGAGTCACCCCATCCATTCTTGAATGATTGAAGTGTTTCTATTAATAAACAACAATTTGCCATAATCGAAAAACCATTTTTGTATGCGGTGTGACCGTGCAAAATAATATTTAAATATCTACTGTACAGTCTGTTGTATAGAAAGTCCCCAATATTATTCTTATCGTGTTTCTTGAGAAAAGCATTATAGTCATTGATCGAAATGGTCTTTTCCTTTCCATTGGAATCAGTCCATATCGCAAGTTTAATTTTGCCCTGTTGAGATTCTAACATTTTTATAACTATTGGAATAAATTGGATTGAATAAATTCAGGTGGATAGAGCATATTTCCTAAATCTCTTAACATTACTTTCGGAAGATTTATTGGAGGATGAACACATCAATAATTGGTCAATTTAGGCAACAAAATATTGTATCGGGCTTACTATTAATGTTTATTATTAATGATTTCCTCTTCAATATTAATTGTATATTCATGGTTCAGTTTCCTGCATAATGATTCGAATTCCCGAAAATGATAAAGTCGTCGAATGGATTCCTCAAGACTAATATCGTCGTATACACATATACATTCAGCTGCCTTACGTAAATATGAAAACAATGAATATAAATCGTTGTTGATCCTTTGTGTTGGCAAACTTTCTCCATGCGTAAAGTGATACGTATGTAAAATAGACGATGCAGCGCTAATAAAATTCCGAATCTTCCTCTTTTGTCTTTTTAATTCAAGAACTTTTTCAATTATTGGGATAAATGAAATTATTGTGGTTTGAATATAGAGTAAATCATAAATATCAGTCCAAGTTGTTACTTTAGCATAAATAAATGACAATTTATCCGTATCCTCAGTAAAATTCCAAAAGAATGAAATAAAACCAAGAACAAACGTAGGCAATATGATCCCAGAAATGATAACCGAACAGAGAATCATTAGAATTTTGAAAACAAGAGGTTTCTTTGAATATTCTAATGACCAAGTCAATTCAATAAAGAACTTTACTGAGAAATAACTGGAAAATATAATCGAAGAAATGATAATTAGTGATATAAAATTATAAAATATACTTGATGAACCCATCGACTATAATAATTATTCCGTTTAATCCGTAATCTTCGGAATCCCAATTCTTTTCAAAGCCCGATTTGCTTTTGCAAGTTTTTTTGGGGAAAGCACTGTGTTTTTGAATTTCGCCAATGAATTGTCTATGATCACAATTGGCGTTTTCCTTCTTTTTAATTCTTCTATTGTCATAATGGGAAGTTAAGAAATTTTTCGTTTGACAGCAAATCCATCATAATTCCCATCTTTTTCAAATTGATACCAATCGTCATCCCGTTCACCGAAAATATGATAATCATTCTTGACTACCTCAAAATATTTAGTAATCCCCATTCTGTACATTCTTGTTCTTGAGGGTGTGCTACCGGTCGCATAAACCCAAGCATCAGGATATTTGTCAGTGAACGCATAAACGGCCGAAACGACTGTTGCCAACACCTTTTCTGTATCATGTTGTTCGTAATCACTTTATCATCTAATTTTCCAGTTTCTTTGTCCACATCTCCAAAAGATAAGTTGAAGAAATCATTCAAGTTCGTTTCCCGAAACTCGATCAATTTTGGAATAATACCTTTGGGACCCTCACTATTGAAGCGAAAAATTAAAAGATCCGTTTCAGCTTTTAATTGATATTTTGGTTGTTTCATTTTTGAAATGAAATAATAGTGAAAAAGGTATTATATCGGAAATAATTGTTTTAGGCATTTTTCACATCCCTTGACAGATCTGAAGGAGGATAATTAAAGATGGAAACATCATAACGACTGAGCAATTCCGCGAAGGTTTGCTTGGTCAAGCCGACGAGTTCAGCTGCCTGACCAAGCGATAATTTTCCTCTTTCATAAAGGCGTGTAGCGATTATCATTGCGACCTCCTTATCGTCGATGTCCAACAGGTCGGGTATATTGAATGTAACAGTTCTCATACCTCAAAAATAAGGAAAATTAATACAAGATGTACATTAAGAATCCTTTCAGACATAAATTATCCTGTTTTTCAGGTATGCCCATTGTCTTGGTTTTAATGCTTCTCTTGAGATTAAATCAACTTTCTTTCCCAACACTTTTTCCAACTCATCGGCGAGGTCGATAAACTCAATCCCGTTATACAGATGCTAAGGTACGGAGAATTTTGTTAGGGCGGGTAAGGTCCGATATAATTGAAACAGGGGTTCGGATAAGGCACAAAGCACATATTGTTAAAAGAAGTGTCGAGATTGGTTATATTTTTATTGGTGACAGTGAATTTAAACAAACCTGTTTTCCACCATTTTTTCAGACAGTCACTGTCAACTATTAAATATTGATTCGCATTATTCATATATGATTTTAGAATATCTTTTCTGCATTGCGATGGCAATATAATTATATAATCGCCCGGAGGCAGAGAGAATCGGAAATTACCTGCACCCTCAGTTGTCGCGCTGTCGTATATTGGAAACTCTTCAGAATTTTCTTTTCCCTGCCGGATATATAATTTTGTTGTATAAGGTTTTGGTCGACTATATTCCTCCTCCTGCTCTCGTGTTGGCGCAACTCCCCCGCAATATTGCCAGGTCTGTGTGAGTGTGCCTTCTACAGAATATTTTGTTTGATCCGGTTCCTGTGCAAAAAGGTAGGAAATAGTACAGAAAAAGAATAATATGAAAGGAAGAATTTTAGTATTAAGTATCATATCGAAGGATTAATTCCGGATTCTTTTCAGATTTTATTCTTCAGGGTATAATACTCAAAGATAGAAACCCGAAATGAAAAAAGCAAAAATGGTATTATTTTTTCGTACTCAGTTGCCAGTACCCTCGGTTCAGAATGCCAAATACGCAGCGCGAATCTTGAATCCGTTGGATAAATCTGGTCTGTAAGAATTTTTTTTACCTATTGTTAAATTGTTTAGATTTGTAAATTATTCAATTAGCTGCCATTTGTGGAGACAAAGGATCTCAAAAAAAATTTGGACATCTCGGACAAATGTAATAACTTTGTAATTACATTCTTAATCATAGACAAATGGACGTTTCATTAATATCAATAGGTAATTCAAAGGGCATTAGACTCTCAAAGACCTTAATCGAAAAGTACAACATTCAAGACACAATCGAATTGATTCTTGAGAAGGGCTTTATCATTTTAAAACCCAAGACATCCGCACGTAAAGGCTGGGAAAAATCGTTTAAAAAGATGCACGAAAACGGTGCCGACAAACCTTTAATGGCCGACGTGTTTAAAGACGAAAATTTTGAAGAATGGACTTAAAACAATATCAAATCGTTTTGGTTAATCTCGACCCGACAATAGGCAGTGAAATGAAAAAGACTCGCCCTTGCGCAATTATTTCTCCAAACGAAATGAACAAATACTTGCAGACAATCGTTATTGCTCCAATGACAAGTAATTCAAAAAGTTATCCGACAAGAGTTCCGGTTAAATATAACAAGACAAAAGGTTGGATCGTCCTCGACCAAATAAGAACTATCGACAGACAACGGATCGTAAAAATCCTGGACAAACTTTCTGAAAAAGAGATTTACGAAGTTAAAGCAGTTATTCACGAGACTTACGTTGCTTAAAACAAACGTCAGCTAACAGCGGTCTTGTTCCATTTTTTGCGGGTTAACGCTCAAATGTATAACTTGGACTTAGCAAAAAACGGCGCAAGGTCGCGAAACGTTATCTGCGGTTTGCAGACTTCATCGCAAAGTTAAACGTATTAAAAAAAAACAATCAAATAAATTCGGTATAAAAAAGAACGTTGAAGAAATTTCCTTAGAAAGTTGGTTATTAGCAGGGAATATGGATATTTTAAAAATAATTTTGAAAACGAATTAATAGGTTAGAAAATTCAATGGATAATTTTGAAGAATATATACGGCAAGGTGAACCAAACAAAGCTGAAAAAGCAAAAGTTTGGAAAACGGCTATCGGCTTGCAACAAGTCGATGGGCTAAAACCGTCTGAATATCTCATCGCAACTGCTAAGCAAAACATTGATGGCGATCTTACCATCGAGGAGGTAAAACAGCGCATAGACAGTTATTACAAACAGCATCCGGTAATAAATGACGAAAGTCGTACAGAAGAAGCAGACAAAGTTTCAGCCCGCATCGCTGAAATGTTAAATGAACGAACTTTCACGTTTTCGCCAGCCGAATACCTTACGATTCATCGCAGGTTGTTTCAAGATATATATAACCATGCAGGCAAAATCCGCAATTACAACATTACTAAACAAGAATGGGTTTTAAATGGCGAAACTGTTTTATATGCCGGTGCCGAGAGTTTGAAAGCTACGTTGGAATATGATTTTCAGCAAGAAAAACAATTTAGTTACAAAGGTTTAAGTCAGCAAGAAATTATAGAACACATCACACGTTTTATTTCCTACTTGTGGCAAATTCATATTTTTGGCGAGGGCAACACCCGAACAACGGCAATTTTTTTAATAAAATATCTTCACAAACTTGGATTTAAAGAGGTCAACAATGATTTGTTTGCAGAACATTCGTGGTATTTCCGCAATGCATTGGTACGAGCAAATTACGAAGATTTGTCAAAAGACATTCACAAAACCGATGAATATCTTATACGTTTCCTGCTAAACCTACTTCTTAAAGAAAATTATTTACTAAAAAACCGTGAAATGCACATTCATTATGTTAGCCCTGCTAATGACACTGTAAAAACGGAAAATGACACTGTAAAATCAGAAAATGACACTGTATTTTATTTGATAAAGCAAAATAACAAAATAACCACCACCGAAATCAGCGAACGATTAAAAATGAGTTTAAGCACGGCAAAAAGAAAAATAAAAGAACTTAAAGACAGCGGAAAAATAGAACGCACCGGAAGCGACAAAACAGGTCTATGGAATATAATTGAAAAATGAAACTAACTCATTTGGTGGGACAGTTGCAATTCGCTGTATGTACCACAAACAAAAAACCCCGCTCTCTCAAGCAGGGTTTTTGAATTAACTCAGAAATATATATTATTTCTTTTCTTCTTTTACTTCTTCAAAATCGACATCGGTAACTTCACCATCTTTTTTCGCTTCACCATTGTGACCGTCGGCATGAGGTGCACCATTTTGTTCAGCTCCCGGTTGTTGTGGTTGCGCTTCGCTCGCGGCTTTGTACATCTCTTCTGAAGCGGCTTGCCATGCGGTGTTCAATGCGGCAAGTGTGGTTTCAATTCTTGGAAGATCCTTTGCTTTATGTGCCTCTTTTAAATCTGCCAATGCTTTTTCAAGATTTTCTTTTTTGTCGGCAGAAATTTTTTCACCATAATCTTTTAATTGTTTTTCTGTGGTGAAAATCATCGAATCGGCAGCATTTAATTTATCAATTTCCTATTTAGCGATACGATCGGATTCTGCATTTGCTTCCGCTTCTGCTTTCATCTTTTTAATCTCCGCATCTGTTAATCCTGATGATGCCTCGATCCGTATATTTTGTGATTTACTCGTTGCTTTATCTTTCGCGGTTACATTTAATATTCCGTTTGCATCGATATCAAAAATTACTTCGATTTGCGGAATTCCTCTGGGTGCGGGTGGAATTCCATCTAAGTGAAATCTTCCAATTGACCGGTTTTGATTTGCCATCGGACGTTCGCCTTGTAACACATGAATTTCAACAGAAGGTTGACTATCGGATGCTGTTGAGAAAGTCTCTGATTTACGCGTAGGAATTGTGGTATTCGACTCAATCAATTTTGTCATCACACCACCCAGTGTTTCAATTCCGAGCGATAAAGGAATGACATCAAGTAAGAGTACATCTTTCACTTCACCCGTAAGAACAGCGCCCTGAATAGCCGCGCCGACTGCAACGACCTCATCCGGATTTACACCTTTATGAGGAGTTTTTCCAAAGAATTTTTCAACCAATTCCTGAACCGCAGGAATACGGGTTGAACCACCGACGAGGATTACTTCATCAATTTGCGAAGTCTGTAAACCTGCGTCTTCCAAAGCTTTTTTACAAGGTGGAAGAGTAGATTGAATAAGTTTATCAGCCAGTTGTTCGAACTTCGAACGACTCAGCGATTTCACAAGGTGTTTTGGAACACCATCGACCGGCATGATATAAGGAAGATTAATTTCGGAAGTAGCTGTACTTGATAATTCGATTTTCGCTTTCTCAGCAGCTTCTTTCAAACGTTGAAGTGCCATCGGATCTTTACGAAGATCTAGACCTTCATCCTTCTTAAATTCGTCGGCTAACCAATCGATGATAACCTGATCGAAGTCATCGCCGCCGAGATGTGTATTTCCATTGGTCGATTTCACTTCAAAAACGCCATCACCCAATTCGAGAATGGAGATGTCGAAAGTTCCGCCTCCAAGATCAAATACGGCAATTTTTTCGTCCTTATTTTTTTTGTCAAGACCATAGGCAAGCGCTGCGGCTGTCGGCTCGTTGATAATCCGAAGAACCTTTAAGCCTGCAATTTCACCGGCTTCTTTTGTTGCCTGACGTTGTGCATCGTTGAAGTAAGCAGGAACAGTAATAACGGCTTCCGTCACTTCAGAACCCAAATAATCTTCCGCAGTTTTCTTCATTTTCTGAAGCGTAATTGCAGAGATTTCCTGAGGGGTGTAGAGTCTCTCACCAATTTTCACCCTTGGCGTATTATTATCGCCTTTCACAACTTTATAAGTCATACGGCTGATCTCGAGACTTACACGATCAAACGTTTCACCCATGAATCTTTTAATGGATGAAATTGTATTTGTAGGATTCGTAATCGCCTGTCTTTTAGCCGGATCACCGACTTTTCTTTCACCACCATCAACAAACGCAACTACTGAAGGCGTGGTTCTTTTACCTTCGGAGTTTGGGATAACGACCGGGTCATTACCCTCCATCACCGACACACACGAGTTCGTGGTTCCGAGGTCAATTCCTATTACTTTTCTCATTTTATTGAATGTTTATATGTTTGAATTTTATGATTCTTCCGCCGATTGTCAATGAGTATGCCGACCACTCATTTGAGTAGAATTTGACATAGATTGAGTGTGAAATATTTGGTGGCAGAAAAAAATTATGCCAAAAAGACAGGGTTCACTGAATTAGGAATTACGAATTAGGAATGTGGAGGTTGAAGAGTTGATAGGTTGATAGGTTGATAGGTTTAAGGGTTTAAGGGTTGAAAGAAAAATTCCGGAAAGTCAAATAGAATTTCTAAAACTTCAATCAGCAAAAAACTAAGGAATGAAACCTAAGTTGTAGGTATACTGACCAGCTATTAAAGTGTCGATTGTTAATGGATTAAGCGCAAAACCGGTAAGAGAAGTCCTGTTCCGGCTGGAGAAAATGCCATAGCCACCTTCGATATTCGTGAATTCCGGCCTGTCCTGAACGATACTTAAAGAAGGTCTGTTAACCGCGATGTAGGTGCTAAGATCCATCCCACCAACTGTCCAGATAAAATCGAGCGTACTTGAGTTAACTTTACGATAAGTTCCGAGTGGAAGATTAGGTGTCAGCCTCGAAGCTACAAACTTATAAAAATCGTCGGGACCGATCGATTGTTGCATCTCCTCTCCGCCCGCGAGACTAAGAGATTCAACGTTTCCAAAATCCCAATCAATTTGTTTGAAAAGGGTATCCGAAGGGCTGTATTCAATATAATGAAAGCGGATTACAAGATTGTATAATTTGCCATTGAGCGCGGAAGTCCACTTTACTTTAAAGTTATTTGGCTGAGGGCTTAGAAAATTAATATGCGTGCCGGGATAAGGAGAAGATACGTTGACATCGTTGACGATTGTAGTCGAAGAACTGGCTGTGGTCTGTGTTTCCGAGTTTCTGACTTCAAAATAATAAATGCTGTTTTTATGAATAACGGTTCCCGATGGAGTTCTGTACAGAATCTGTTTCGGACTGCTGAATGTTCCGGGATCTTTCAAAATAGAAGAGTCAGCACGCAGTTGAATTGTACTGATGGCGGTTCCATAAATATCCTTTTCATAGAGAAAAGCAAGAAGATGACTGCCGTAATTTGTTGAATCCTGCTGCGCGTATGTGAGTGCGTTCCCATTCCCCAGAAAAGCTTTGTTGATCTTGATATATTGAATGCTGTCGGCGGGATTGAGGAGACCGTAAATCACCGGAATTTCTTTCCATTTCGCATTAATCTCCACCTTGGTGCTACATGAAGTGAATATTAATACGCCAAAGGTAAGAATTGCAATATTGAGGGATCTCATGTTGCAAAAGTACTAATTTTTAATCACGTTAATAGCTTGTTGAAAGGTTAATTTAATAAGTAGGGGAGAAGTGACCCAAATCTTCTAATTTTGTGATTAATATGAGACTACGTAAATTTAGTTATCTGGTGATTTTCGGGTTGTGCCTGACTGGAAAGTTTGACTCTGTTACCGCTCAAACCGTGACACAGAAGTTTCCTTTCACTGCTCTGAAAGAAGATTTTGAATCGGATTCGATCATCTGGCCTGTGATGACGACTGCCGATAACCTATTCATTATTCAGGATGGAATGTATATTCTGAATAGACGAAATGTGACAAGTCCTTATGCCGCCATGTGTTTGTGGGAGAATAATCTTGAAGCTTTCGATATGAAAGTATCTCTTAAAATTATGCCAGGTGATGCAGCAAACAGTTTCGTGGGTGTCGTTTTCATGGCTTCAGATAAAACAGGTTTTCTGGTTGAATTTAATCGCGGTCGGCAATACAGAGTTCAACAATTGTTTGGTTCGACTTATCATTATCTTACAGGTGATGATAAAAATGATGGTTGGGTGAAAGAATCCAATTTACGTGGTCCCGGTTTATATAATAATATTGAAGTTAAGTGTGCAAATAAAAATTACGACTTGTATATTAATAATGCTTATGTCTTGTCTTTTTCTGAAAAAACTTATAAATCAGGAGGAATGGGTGTCATCGTCGGTGCTGCGACCAATGCGATGGTTGATAATTTTTATGTTTATTCAATTGTACCTACTGCTGCAGCGAATATTAATTTGGTTGAAGTGAAAGATACTATTCCTAAAGATACCTCCAATATACCGAAAAAAGTTCAGAATGATCCCCTCATCGCCATGTCAGAAGCTGTGGTGCGGTTGAAAACACAAGTGAATAAATTGACGGCTGAAAATGACCTGTTAAAAAGACAAATCGCGGTCCTCGAAAATTACAGCAAACCCGACACAGAAAAAACTTCGCTTAAAAATATTATAGACGTTCTGCAAAAACGATTGACCGCTGATGATAACACAATAGATTCCCTACTCAAAAAAATTGAGACATATTCTCAGGTTTCAAAATTAATGGAAGGAAATGAAACAGATTTAATTATTTCGTTTTCTAATTCATTAAAAGATGAACGAATGAAGAGCGACAGTCTCGCGAAATATAATAAAATGTTCAAAGATTCAATGACTTATTATAAAGCTGAATATTTGAAGCTGAAACCGGTTCCTGTACCTCCGAAACTTCCCCCCGACAAACTTCCTCCGGATAAAGGTAAAACAGATTTAAAATTACCACCCGGCGGATTAATTCCGCCAAAACAAAATGGTGTGATGGTTGGCGATTCTATCAGACCATATTTAAAACCGTCGATGCCGGTCGATTCTCTGAAAATTAAATAATTCTGCAACAAAAACAATATGGCTAAAACACCGCGTAGGGAAGAGACGAGAAAAGTAACAACGCATGTACTTCAGGAAATGAAACGTAATGGTGAGAAAATTTCTATGCTCACCGGTTACGATTATTCTTTTGCAAGAATTATTGATGAAGCAGGGATTGATGTAATTCTTGTTGGTGATTCTGCATCGAATGTGATGGCGGGACACGATACCACTTTGCCAATTACACTCGATCAGATGATTTATCACGCATCATCAGTTGTGCGTGCTGTGAGTCGCGCGTTGGTGGTCGTTGATCTTCCGTTTGGTTCGTATCAAGGAAATTCGAAAGAAGCATTAAATTCAACGATCCGTATCATGAAAGAATCGGGTGCACACGCTGTTAAAATGGAAGGTGGCAGAGAGGTAAAAGATTCTGTTGAAAGAATATTATCTGCCGGCGTACCTGTGATGGGTCATCTCGGATTAACTCCACAATCTATATATAAATTCGGAACATACGTAGTAAGGGCTACTGAGGAAGAAGAAGCTTCACGTTTATTGGAGGATGCACAATTACTCGAACATGCAGGATGTTTTGCAATTGTGCTTGAAAAAATTCCGGCTTCGCTTGGTGCAAGGG
>JAHEYM010000417.1 GCA_023251595.1 Bacteroidota bacterium | reverse complement strand
AGGCATCGAAGAGCATGAAAGCCGCGTCTTTGTTATCGATACTGTCGAAAAATCCCATGCCGCCGGTGGGTTGTTTAAAACTTTTGGAGGTTTTCGGGTGAATAAATGCCGCGACACGACCGATTATTTCTCCCTTGTCATCTTCCAGAATCCAGCGGATGGCAACTCCTTCACGAAAAAGTTTATTCTGTTTTGGATCAAAAATCTTGCGTATATCCTGTCGCAGTGCGGGTATATAGTTCTTGTCGTTTTTGCAGATTCGATCCGGCAAACGGATAAATTCCAGATCATCCTGCTTCGTTTTAACTTCTCTTAATTTCATAATTGACAAAGATAATTTGAATAAATCAAATATTTACCCCTCCCTTTTTGGGGAGGGGCAGGGGAGGGGCAAGAATTTAACTTAAGTTTGCACTTCATGTCCACCAATTTCTCAGGTAAAACCGTCATTATCACAGGTGCTTCGTCTGGTATCGGTCGTGCTTGTGCAATTGCATTTGCGAGGGCAGGGGCGAACGTGGTGCTGGCTGCGCGCGACGATGAGAAATTGGGGATTGTCGCACAATTTTGCATGAGTATTAACGCTCCATTTTTATTGGTGAAAACGGATGTTACTTCAGAAATTGAGTGTAGAAATCTGGTTGAAAAGTCAGCCGAATTATTTGGTGGAATTGATGTTTTGGTGAATAATGCCGGAATTACGATGAGAGCATTGTTTGCCGATTGCGATCTTGAAGTGATTCGTCGTGTGATGGAAGTTAATTTCTGGGGGACTGTATATTGCACGAAGTTCGCGATGCCATATTTATTGAAAAGCAAAGGATCGGTGGTTGGGGTTTCATCGATTGCCGGAATCACGGGACTTCCCGGTCGTACAGGTTATTCTGCATCGAAATTCGCGATGGAAGGATTTCTTGAAGCATTGAGAGTTGAGAATCTGAAAACGGGTTTGCATGTACTCACATTAAGACCCGGATATACATCTTCTGATATTCGTAATCGCGCATTATCGAAAGACGGACTAGCGCAAGGTGAATCGCCGTTGGATGAAAATAAAATTATGACACCGGAACAAGTTGCGAATAAATTAATTGCAGGAATAAGTTCGCGAAAAAGAACATTGTCATTAACATCTGAAGGAAAATCCGCGATCTTCATTAAAAAATTCTTTCCCGCATGGTTAGATAGAATAATATATAATAAAATATCAAAAGAAAAAGATTCTCCGTTTTAATAATATAGAATTAATAACCCCGTCATTCATGATGGGGTAACCGAATTAATATGATACAGAAAATCCTGATTGCCAATCGTGGTGAAATTGCACTTCGCGTTATGCGTTCCGCACGCGAGATGGGTATTAAAACCGTTGCTGTTTTTTCAGAAGCCGATCGTCTGGCGTTACATGTTCGTTATGCGGATGAAGCGGTTTGTATTGGTCCACCGCCTTCTTCACAATCCTATTTAAATATAGATAAAGTTATTGCTGCTGCTAAATTGACAGGTGCTGATGCCATTCATCCGGGATATGGTTTTCTTTCGGAGAATCCGGTTTTTGCCCGCAAGGTAAAAGAAGCAGGAATTACTTTTATCGGTCCCACAGCAGAATCGATGGAGATGATGGGTGATAAAATTGCTGCGAAAAAATTAGCGACGAAATTAAAAGTGCCATTGGTTCCCGGAACGGACGAAGCGGTGAAAGATATATATATAGCTAAAAAGATTGCCACCGAAATCGGTTTTCCTTTGCTTATCAAAGCTGCTGCAGGCGGAGGAGGGAAGGGGATGCGAATCGTGGCAAATGCAGGTGAACTTGAGGAGCAACTCACACGTGCATCAAGTGAGGCGTTGTCGGCTTTTGGTGATGGTTCTGTCTTTATTGAAAAATATATTTCTTCACCCCGACATATAGAAATTCAGATATTGGCAGATAATTTCGGAAATGTTTTATATTTATTTGAAAGAGAATGTTCCATTCAACGACGTCATCAGAAAGTGGTGGAGGAAGCACCCTCTTCTTTGCTTACTCCTGAGTTGCGTGTGAAGATGGGTGAATGTGCAGTAGTGCTTGCGAAAGCCTGCAATTATTCAGGTGCAGGTACCATAGAATTTCTGATGGATGAAAATATGAATTTCTATTTTCTTGAAATGAATACCCGTTTGCAGGTCGAACATCCCGTAACCGAACAAATTACCGGTATTGATCTGGTGAAAGAACAGATTAAAGTTGCTTCGGGTGAAAAACTTTCAATCACACAAAATGATCTGATAATTAAAGGACATGCAATCGAGATCAGGATTTGTGCCGAAGATCCCGAAAATAATTTCCTGCCCGACACGGGAACACTCACCACTTATAAACCACCGCAGGGTTTTGGGATTCGTGTAGATGATGGTTTTGAAGAAGGAATGGAAATTCCGGTATATTACGATCCATTAATAGGTAAACTGATTACTTTTGGGAATGATCGTGAAGAAGCAAGAGTAAGAATGATCCGCGCCATCAGCGATTTTCAAATAACAGGTGTGGAAACAACATTGCCTTTCTGTAAATTTGTGATGGAGCATGAAGCATTTATTTCCGGCAACTTCGACACTAATTTTGTGAAAAATCATTTTACCCCCGAATCGCTTTCAGCCTGTGCAAATGATGAGAAAATTGCCGCATTATTAGCGGCGTATTTATTCAACAAAAAGAATTCGGCTTCTCAATTAATTAAAACGGAAAATGAAGCGATTTCGAAATGGAAGAACAGAAAGAGTTATGAGTTATGAGTTATGAGGTATAAGGTATGAGTTTTGAGCAATATAATACAACCCATAACCTATTCCCCTCTCGAGAGGGGAAGGGGTGTGTGTGCAGAATGTTATGAATTAAACCTGATTTATACGAATTAGCAAAATGAAAAAAATTGCCCTCATTATTTCGATTGTTTTTTAATTTCAATTAATAAATCTAAAGCAGAAGGCGAGGATTTTATATACTATTATTATGCCGGAATAATATTTTCGGGTATCAATGTTTGTACTGATATTGCTAATGCAGTCCAACTTAATGATTTGAATAAACATTCTTTGGAAGCACCAATTTGGGGACTTACTTGTGGTACGTTACAAATTCTTGATGGAATAATAATGTATGAATATGATAGCTTTATACCTGTGCTTTATATTTCTGCTGGGATAGGAATCACCTCAATCGCGTTAAGTTCCTGGAATCTACTTCGAAGGCGAAATTTAAAGCCAACTACCACTTCCTGGAATTTCAAAACATTTCCACTACCGTATAAACAAACTGCATTTGCAATTTCATTCTCAAAACGTTTTTAAAATTAATGTTGACCATAATTCCAAAAACCACAAAACCAATTCCCCTCTCGAGAGGGGCTAGGGGTGTGTGTGCAGGATGTCATGAATTAAACCTGATGTAAATGAATTAAAATACATGAAAAAAATTAGCCTCAT
>JAHEYM010000416.1:645-3466 GCA_023251595.1 Bacteroidota bacterium | reverse complement strand
TCATCGATCCGATTACAAAAAATGGAATCGCTAACAAAACCAAAACAGGCATTACATATTGTGGAACTATTTTCCTTTTATGAATTACCGAGATCAGAAATATCAATCCGATCACGATACCCGGAAAAAGACTATCGAAGAAGTAATAATCGTGATCAGGAAATTGCTTCACCATTAATACGGCGTATAGTGAACCACCACCAAGCAATAGAATAGAAAACCCCAACCACATTAAGTTTACCGGATCACAATCCTTGAATTTAAAGAAGATATAAATAAAACCGAAAATTAAAATCAACACAAATATATAATGATAAATTGTAAAATAATCGTATTTGAAATGATGAATGGCTAAGCGAACAATGTGATAAAATTCCTTCAGATTTTCCGCCGGCATAAACTTCCCCAAAAAAGCAGAACCATAATCTTTTTTCAGTACCTGATTATAGAGAAAATATCCGCCAACAACGACTACTCCACCAATGCCGGCTATCAACTCCCGATAATTAATTTCCCTTTTCTTCACCCAAATAAAACAACGTTGTAGCATCACCGCAACCAACGGAATTGTGAATGGTATTCTGCACAGTGCTGCCAATGTTAAAAAACAGATACACAGATAAAAATCTCTGTTCTTTCTACCCGAAAAATAGCGTTCATAAAAATATATCCCGATAAAAAAATTACTCAAAGAAGTAATCGTTGGAATAAATCCCGCTAAATAATAACTGTAAGCCGGACAAGTAAAAACAAATGCAGGAAGAAAAATTCCGAGAATTAGATTTTCAGTCAATTTAAATAACAGAAGGCCGAGAAAAAAAAGTCCGATCAGCCCGTATAATAAATTATAACTTCTGAAAACCCAGGGTTCATCAGTACCGAAAATTTTCATCAACAAAGAGATGTTAAATTCATGAATCGGAAAATCGACCGCAGTAGTTCCACTTTCGTCTATTGGTTTAAAATCAGCATTCGGACGGATATTATATGTTCGCGGATGAAAAAGATCATGATGATTTTCCAAAAAGCCAAGTGCCAACGCATGCCGATCAGATTGCGTCCAGGCATGCATATACGATGGAAACTCGTTGAGCTTTTTGCCATAAAACAAAACGCTCAATAGAGAAAAGAATCCCCAGAATACTGTGCTAAAAACAATTTTCTTTTTATTATTCATTTCATTTCTTTTACCCTTCCCCATTTTCTCCTCCCCTATTTGGGGGAGGTTGGGAGGGGGTGGGGAGGGGCAGGGCTGGGGTCAGAACTCCTCCCCTTTTTCTCCTCCCCTTTTTGGGGGAGGTTGGGAGGGGGCGGGGTGGGATGAGTGCGACCAAAAGTACAAAATCGCTACCTTTGTCGTACAATAAACCAATGCACTTCCCGTTACGTACCGGTTTTCCTGAAAAACTGACCCGAATAATGAATTGTCTTCCCGCCCTCAAAATCTTCCTCCTTACTGCCATCCTGGTGGTTTTCAGTGCTTTCGGAAATGCACAGGATATCCCTATCGGATCGTGGAAAGTACATCTTCCATACACGAATGCGCGGTCGTTAACAGAAGCGAAACACAGAATTTATTGTGCCAGCGATCAGGGTTTGTTTTATTATGACAAGGATTACGATAACATTGAACGACTGTCAAAAATTACAGGTCTCTCCTCATTGGAAATAAGCACAATCAGGTATAATACGGTGACCGATATGATAATGATTTGCTATACCGATTGCAACATTGATATCATTTCCGGAAATGAAATAATAAACATGTCTGATATAAAACGCAAATCGATTCCAGGCACTAAACTCATCAATAATATCCTTTTTATCGGACCTCTTGCTTATCTCTCTTGCAGTTTTGGAATTGTGGTAATTGATCTTCACCGCCTCGAAGTTAAGGATACTTATTATCCTGGTTTTAATGGGAGCGGTCGTGAGGTTCATGATCTCACGACGAATGGTTTCGATTTGTTTGCCGCAACTGATAGTGGTGTGTTTAAAGCCTCGCTTTCAAATCCTGGTATTTCAAATTATACAGCGTGGACTGCCCTGAACATAATGGATGGGGCGTTAAATATTAATGCGATCAATTTTTTTAATCATACACTTTATGCAAGTTGTAATTGGGATCCATTGACCAATCAAAAAGATACGATTTATAAATCGGTCGATGGAATTACATGGACACATCACGATGAAACATCTTCGTTTGTGAACAAAATTGAAGTATGTTATAATCAGTTACTTATTAATTACGATTATTACGTTTCAATTTTTGACACAATGGGAGTACGGACAGAAATACTCGTAGGTTATCATTATGATGTTGATCAGCCACGTCAAACAATCCGCGACAAAGATGGAAATTACTGGATCGCGGATCATTTATCGGGACTCATAAAGCACTGGGATTATTATAATTACCGTGTTCTTTATCCAAACGGACCCTTTTCAAATGCAGTCATTGCAATGGATGCAGCCGGAAATCAGGTCTGGGCGGCATCAGGAGGAATTTCTTCCACGGGAACTCCGACTTATCTCTCTGTTGGAATTTATTCATTTATAGAGAATTCATGGCACTCTTATAACGCGATGACAGATCCACTTTTTTCGCCGGTCGGTTTCGGACCATTATATAGTTACATTGATATCGCAGTTAATCCGAACAACGTAAATCAGGTATTCTCCTGTAGCATGGGTTGTGGTGTCACTGAACTTGAAAACGGTACGCTCATAAATATATATGTAGACACGAATAGTGCGTTGACAGGCGGGCTCAGCACTTGTTATACCAACGGGCTCGCTTTCGATCAGAACTCCAATC
>JAHEYM010000416.1:0-635 GCA_023251595.1 Bacteroidota bacterium | reverse complement strand
CGGTTCGAAAAAGTGATGGTACCTGGAGAAGTTTTACCTGCGGTGGACTTGTTTCTTCGGGAGATATTATGGGGAAAATTGTGGTCGATCAACTTGGTCAGAAATGGGCGATTGTCTTCCGTGGTTCTCTTGGTATCGTTGTGATGAACGACAATGGTACGATCGACGATTTTTCCGACGATAAATACAAAAAATTAAATGATATTATCGGAAATGGGCATCTTCCTTCACCCACCGTAAATACGCTCGAGGTTGATCAGGATGGTCAGATTTGGGTGGGTACGGACAAGGGAATCGCAGTATTTTATGCACCCTCCGAAGTCTTTGGCGGCGGAAATTTCGATGCGCAACAAATACTCATCGAACAGGATGGACACGCGCAATATCTTCTCGAAACTCAGTCTGTGACTGCCATTGCCGTCGATGGGGCGAACCGGAAATGGATTGGTACGGCTAACGGAGGCGCATTCCTTATGTCTGCAGATGGGACCAAACAAATACAACATTTCGACGAGACAAATAGTCCTCTTTTGTCCAAATCAATTACCGCGATCACAATTAATCAACAGACGGGTGAGGTTTTCTTTGGCACCGACAAAGGCATCGTGTCCTATAAAGGCGATGCCATCGAAGGT
>JAHEYM010000066.1 GCA_023251595.1 Bacteroidota bacterium | reverse complement strand
ATGAAGACGAAATGCAAAGTTTACAAAGCAACAAAGATAAAGCCTATGAGATTTTTAAAAAACTAATTTCAAAAAGGTTGGAGCAATGGGTAGAGTTAGCAGATAAAAAATTGAGAAAAGAAAAATTAAATTTATTTGTTTGTCCGGGAAATGATGATGATTACTTTATTGACGATATCCTCAGGCAATCCGAAACAATAGTCAACCTTGAAAACACCGTGTTCGACATTTCGCAGGATTATCAAATTTTAAGCACAGGTCATTCGAACCTCACCCCGTGGCATACACCTAGAGAAATTTCAGAAAATGAACTTGAAAAAGTTTTGACAGAATTAACGCTAAAAGTGAATAAAAGCAAAGGTATCATTTACAACATTCATGTTCCGCCATATAACAGCCAGATTGATGAGTGCGCAGAGTTGGATAGTGAGTTTCGCCCAAAGAGCAGTTTAGGACAGATTAAAAAGAAACCAGTTGGAAGTATCGCTGTAAGAAGGATAATCGAGAAAAATCACCCAACGCTAGGACTGTTTGGGCACGTGCATGAGGGCAAAGGAATGTTCAACTTAAACGGGACACTTTGTTTCAATCCGGGGAGTAACTATCAAGAAGGAGTATTGAATGGATGTTTGTTAAATCTTGGAAAACATCTTGTTACTGGATATCAATTTGTAACAGGATAAATTTGAAAGACTAATCTTACATTTGCATCAAAGAAAAAATCATATGGAGTCAAACAAATCAGTATTCCTACGGCCGGTATCAGGGCTTGTAAAATCAGCAGGTATCTTTGATGTTTTCATTTACAATGTTGGTTTAATAAGCATTGGAATTGGTGTCGCATACACTCATCTATATGGAGCGGCGAATTATCCGGGTGGAGATATTCCTATAGCTTCATTAATCGCAACTGGAATAATGGTATTTGTAGGTCTTGGTATGTGGTGCTGGACAGTAACGCTGCCGCGTTCAGGTGGAATTTATGTTTTTGTTTCGAGAGGATTGAGTGCACCTTTAGGATTTGCATTGAGTTTTGTCGAATCATGCTGTTGGCTTTTTTACAATGCTGTTGGGGCAGTCCTTATTTCCACAGTTGGTTTAGCTCCATTATTTGCGACTATTGCTTCAATATCAAAAAGTGAAAGTATGATGAAGTTGGCCTTAAGCATGCAAACTGCCAATGCTCAATTTATTGTTGGTTCAATACTCATAATTCTTTCTGGATTACTTTTAATATCAGGGATGCGAAAATTTTTCTTAGTTCAAAAAATAATGTTTTTTATTGCAGTTATCGGTACAGTTGTAATGATAGTTGCTCTAATCGTTTTCACGAAAGAACAATTTGTTGCAAATTTCAACGAGTTAATGAATCACCTTGGTAACAATGCTCATGACACGATAATAGATAAAGCCAAAAGTGGAGGTTGGAGTAGTAACAGATTTGATATGTGGCAAACACTTCGTCTTTCTGTGTGGCCATTTCTGCCCTTAATTGGTGGTGCGTTTTCGATTGCCATCGGAGGAGAAGTAAGACAAGTTGAAAAAGGGCAAGGATTTGGAATAATCGGGGCAATCGTTTTTTGCGGACTCTTATTTGCCCTTATCGGTTACCTGTCGTATCAAACTGTCGGATATGAATTTCAGGGAGCAATTACATACAACTCTTTTAATCAACCAGAATTTTCAACCACTACCCAACCATACTTTACTTTGCTGATGGGTATTCTTACAAAGAATATTTACATTACAGTAATTATAGCAATTAGTTTCATTGCTTGGATTTATTTTTGGATTCCGGGAATGTTAGCTTATGCAGAAAGAGCGATGTTGGCATGGTCATTTGACAGATTGGCTCCTGAAAAAATTGGTCATGTAAGCGATAAATATCATACACCAACGGTCGCGATAATTATTTCAGTTTTAGTTTCTGTACTTTTCACCGCACTTTATGTATATACTTCTTTTTTTGCAACATTGATTTTCATTTTAGCTGCTTCGATTGCTTGGTTTATTACAATGATTACTGGAGTAATTTTTCCTTATAGGAATAAAGAAATTTATGAAAAATCACCAATTGCGAAATACAAAATTTTTAATATACCTCTAATGAGTATTGTTTGTTCTATTGCCGCAATTGGTTTGTTGGTGATAGTAGTTTTGCTTTGGAACGACCCCGTTGCTGCTGGTCATGATGCAAAATCATTAATTATCATAGGAGGAGTATTTATAATTGGATTAATTCTATATTTTCTTATGAAACGAAAACGAAAAAAAGAAGGAATTGATATCAATCTTGCTTTCAAACAAATTCCGATAGAATAGTACGATGCTAGAATCGATCAGAAAATATGACGATTGGAAACCTTTAGTTGATAAAATCTTAAATGATTCAAAACGAAAGGGATTTGAGATAAGATTGACTGGCGGATTGGCTATTCATCTTCATTGTGAAAAACAAAATGAGATGTTTGAACTATTCAGAAGGAAATATGCTGATGTTGATTTAGTTTGTTTGAATAAAGATATAGAAAAGGTAAGAAAATATTTCGCAGCTCAAGGATTTGAAATAAACGAGGAAGTTTATACATTCAGTGAAGGGAAAAGATTAATTTTTGAAAATAAAAAAACAATTGAAAAACTGGAAGTGTTTGTTGACGAATTGGATTTTTGTCACAAGATTGATTTAAGGGAACGCTTCGTGATCGACTACCCAACGATTTCTGTTTCGGATTTGCTTTTATCAAAGATGCAAATTGTTAAAATTTCCGAAAAGGATTTGCAAGACCTTTCAGTTTTGATTATAGAGCACGAGTTGTCAGACAACGAGCAAAAAGATTCAATTAATATAAAATACATTGCTAAATTACTCTCCAAGAACTGGGGTTTCTATTTTACATTTATAAATAACATCAAAAACATTATAGAGTTTATTGGCAATATTGGTCTTACAGAGGAGAATAAATGGAGATTAATACAAAAATTGAACAACTTGAAGAACATTATTATGTCCGAAGAGAAAAATATTAAATGGAAATTCAGAGCGTTTTTTGGTAAGAGAATAAAATGGTATAAAGCGGTTTCGGAAATTTAATTCAAGAAATGATACGGAAAATTCAATTATTAATGGGGAAACTTCTAGACAGTATTTCTGATCTGAGTGTTTCTCAATTTGTAGC
The DNA here is from genome assembly GCA_023251595.1 of Bacteroidota bacterium. Classification (GTDB taxonomy): domain Bacteria; phylum Bacteroidota; class Bacteroidia; order AKYH767-A; family JABDAW01; genus JAHEYM01. Next base: position 9,456 of record JAHEYM010000066.1, on the reverse strand, counting down.
TTTCACCTTTTTAGCGGCACCTCTATTTTATGAAGCGATACATAAGCAATCCTTAGGTTGGTCGAAATTTGCTCTTCTATTTATTTTCATAGTTAACGGGATGCGAATCTTTCTATCTAATTGGGAAGTAGAGGAGGATAATGCTTATAAATTAATTATTAAGGAAAACCAAAGTACGTTTGTCAAGTCAGAATGGCTACTTCGAGCAATATGGCTTTTTCTAGTTTACATGTTTCCTGTTTTGTTGCATTACCAAGGCGAAACAATATTTAAAATCGTAATTCCTATTCTTTTAGGTTTGATATTTCTCTTGCTGATAATTTGGGACTTTCAAATCCAGAGATTTATTAAAAATAAAAAAAACGGGTTTACCAATGCTAATTTTAATGAAGCACTTTTCAGTAAAGATCAAAACAGATTCTTTGATGTTGTTGCTTCTACCTTAAGGATAAAATGGCGGGACCGAAAGATAGAAAAATTTGAACATAAAGTTGTAATTTGGAAATGGCTTGAAATAATTAATTTCGTTCTTATTTTTAGCTGGTGTTTTATAGTTATTATTTTTGATCAGAAAGTGCTCGATCATTTTTCTTCGATCTTTTTTTTTGTTACATTCTTAACTTTTGTTTTTGAACTTCTTCTTAACTGGGTTGATTACTGGAAAAGAATTTTATGGTGCTTCTTTACTTCCATACTCGTATCCTTCTTCTTTCTAGGAATAGATTCATTGTTTAAACTTGAAGATAACATTGCCAAAAGTACGAAACCAAGGGAAATTGAAATATTTTCCAACTACTTGAAAATTCATGCGGATTCCGTTCTAAAAACTGATACATGTGCAATAACGAAATAATCTCAAATCCCTTAAGGATAATTCAACCTGCAGCTGTTCCGGAGACTATAATATTGAATGTGCTGTTGCAAAAATTCGTAAAGTTGAGTAATATGTATCAATAAGAAAATTAGTTAATATAATAGAAAACTAATAATAATTATATGTCATCTACAAAAAATATATGGGCTGAATTATACAGCCAGATTCCGAAAGAAGTGTTGGATAAAATACTATGTAGAACAGAGTTATATGATAGAATTGGTCCAATAGAGTTACCACTAAGAATTTTTTTTCAAGAAGTTCAGGAACCAGTAAAGTTTATACTTTATTACTTCGGTTTTTACGAATCGGGAGAAAATTATTTTTTGTTAACACAAAAAGAATCTTTAAAATTTGACAACCCAATTGTCCGAGTGAGTTCAAACTGTAATTGGGCTTTTGATTTACGATCCATGCGTTGCGATTGTGAGTGGGAATTAGAATATGCAAAAAAAATGGTTTCAGAGGAACCTGAACAAGACGGATTAATAATTTTTGCACTTGATCAACATGGTAAATCAATACCGGGAAAGATAAGGGGGCATGCTCTCCTTTATGCACTTGGTCAGATTCAGAAACAAGATTTAGTTTATGGTGCATATTTAAAAAATGGATTTGACATAGATTACCGAAATTATAATGAAGTCTGCAATATTCTCAAATCACTTAATATTACTAAAATGAGATTACTAACAAATAATCCTGATAAAATTAAAGCATTTCAGCAATGCGGGTACGAGGTGACACGCTTACCTATCGAAAAACCTTATTCACGACATGATTCTGAAGAATTGGGAGTAAAAAAAATAAAGTTAGGTCATCACTTAGAACTGGGAAATTTCAATCGAGATGACATTTCGATTTATGATTTAGATCCGAACAAAGTATTTAATGAGAGTGGAGGAGTGGATGAATGATTTACAATATGATTTACAATATGATTTTTAATTAATCAATCTCGGAATAGGTGCAATATGAAATAATTGGTAACTTTGCAGGGGCGTTGGTTGCTTCCGCTTTGATACCCCAAGTAATCAAAACGTACAAAACTAAATCGGTTAAAGATATCTCTCTTATATGGACAACCACCTTTATCATTGGTTTGTCACTATGGATAACATATGCAGCTTTAAACGACATTATGCCTTTAGGAATATTTGGGAGTATTGAATTAACGCTTGCTTCAACTTTATTTGCGATGAAATTAATTTATAGAAATAAAAAATAGTTACCAATAGTTACCAATGAAATATGTAGAAAAAAACGAATTTGAATTCAGGTAATTCATATTTCCAGCAAATGTAAATAATATAAAATGTTTTATAAATAACGATAAATATTGTCATACGTGAGATTCATAAATGCACCAATACTAGTTAATTCTGACAGTGCTCTGCAACTTGAATTAAAAGAAAAGTTTACAGCTTTATACACTGATAGACACATAAAGCATTTTCAAATACAACTTCATATTCCATTTTTCAAAAGATGGAGGATAAAGAAGAACTTAGAGAAGATTCAAAAACTATTTTATCGGCTTGGTTATTATTTTGAAGTCAATAAAAATTTATCCAACCAACAGCTTCTTGAACTATGGAGGACAGTAACCAAGAATTTACTAAATACTGGATGGGATGAAAAGACTATAAATCTTATCATCCAGAGAATGAAAGAATACATGACCGTTGAATTAGAAATCATTAACGGTAATAAAGACATTTCACTAATAGAAATAGAATCTCATTATGAACACAAGATTGGGGATGTTTTGCTTCAAAGAGAAATAATAATATTATCTGCCAAAACTTCAATTAGTAGCGAGTTATTTGCAGTTTGGAAACTATATGACATATTATGTGAAATCGAATCTGATCTTCGAGATATAGATAATTTCGGGGTTAAAATTAATCGAAATAGACTCATGTGGCTTTTGAAAAGAAACGATCTCGATAATTCTATTATTCAATATCGTAACTACTTAACGCTTTTAAAGAAGAATACGGACAGCTTTTTGGGATCATCAATTCATCATTCGGACAGTACTGATATAGAAGTTGTAAGTCGTATGATTAAGAATAAAATCAATTATTGTAACCAAAAATTTCAGACTTGGCTTATTAACGGAACAACTTTAATGTCTGAAACTCTGGCAAAGTAACCCTCAAAATAGAGGACTGTTTAGATTAGCCGGTTAATCAATTACTGGTTCAACTCGGACCTTTAAAATTTTAACTCAATAATAATTAGTGTCGATAATTATTTAGATGGATTCTAAAATCCAGGAAATTTTTCTTTAATAATTGTTAAAAAACGTTTTGATTATATAGTGTAGTTTTATTATATTTGCTTTCTCTTTTCTAACCTCTAAAAATCTTTTCTAATGGAAAACCCCAAATCAGTCGGCATCTGGATCAGAGTGTCCACCGACATGCAAGTCAAAGATGACAGTCCTGAACATCACGAAAGAAGAGCCCGTCTATACGCTGAATCAAAAGGCTGGAATGTACTCGAAGTGTACCGTCTGGAAGCAGTAAGCGGCAAGGCTGTAATTGAACATCCCGAAGCGAAGCGAATGCTTAAAGATATTCGGGATAAGAAGATCGATGGATTGATCTTCTCAAAGCTTGCCCGGCTTGCTCGTAATACCAAGGAATTGCTTGAATTTTCGGAAATCTTCCGTCACAACAATGCTGACCTCATTTCTCTCTCAGAGAACGTAGATACCTCAAGCCCTGCCGGAAGGCTTTTCTACACTATTATTGCTGCAATGGCAGAATGGGAACGTGCTGAAATCGCTGACCGTGTTGCTGCCTCTGTTCCAATTAGAGCCAGAATGGGCAAACCCTTGGGAGGTCCTGCTCCGTTCGGGTATCGATGGGTAGATAAGCAGTATGTTGTTGATGAGAAGGAGGCACCAGTAAGGAAAGTTCTGTACGAGGTATTCCTAAAACACAAGCGTAAAAAAACCACTGCCGACCAGTTAAACACAATGGGCTACCGGACAAGGAATGGCTCAAAGTTCACAGATACGACAGTCAGCCGACTTCTTCGAGACCCATCAGCAAAAGGTGAACGCCGGGCAAATTACACCAAAAGTACTGGCGACAAAAAACATTGGGAACTCAAACCAACCTCGGACTGGATCATCACCCCTTGTGAGCCAATCGTTTCATCTGAACTCTGGAACGAATGCAACCGACTTCTTGACGAACAGGAACACAAAAGGACAAAACCGGGTCGAACTCCTTCTCACCTTCTCTCCGGATTCGTTTTCTGCACCTGCGGAAAATCAATGTACGTTTTTCACAAAACGAAAATCTTCACCTGCCGAAACTGCAAAAGAAGAATTCCCGTTTCCGATCTCGATGAAATCTTTCACGATCAACTGAAATCATTTCTTCTAACTGACATCGAACTCGATCAGTTTCTCAATCAATCGGGAACGGTAATAAACGAGAAAGAAACTCTCCTGAACATGCAGAATGAGGACATATCAAAGGTCACCAAAAAGATGAATGAACTGGTCAATATGAGGTTAAACGGCGAAATGAACAGAGACAGCTTCATGCAACACCACACCCCCCTTGAAGAACGGCTCACCCAGCTACAAGAGAGGTTGCCCAACCTGCAAGCAGAGATAGACATACTGAAAATACAGTATCTTTCCTCAGACACCGTCCTTCGCGATGCGAAGGACTTGTACCAACGCTGGAGCGTACTATCATTCGAAGAGAAGCGAAACATCGTAGAAGTCATAACCAACAAAATCACAGTGGGAGCGGAGGACATATCAATTAACCTATCCTATTTACCTCACAATCAAATCGAGGGAAATAGTCAACGAAACTTCAAGGATTCATCGAGGCAATCAACATAAAACTTGCAGGATATTCGACTGTTAATCTCGCCCTTGAAATTGTCACTTTTCTCTCTTCAAGCGGTTGACGCATTACTTCCAACACTGTTCTTTTAAATTCAGGTAATTCATCCAAAAATAAAACACCATTATGTGCGAGCGATATTTCTCCGGGCTGTGGAATTCCTCCTCCACCTACCAATGCAACATCAGAAATTGTATGATGCGGAGAGCGAAACGGACGGGCGCAAATTAAAGAAGTTTCTTTGCGAATTTTTCCCGCAACAGAATGAATTTTTGTAGTCTCGAGCGCCTCATCAATACTCAATGGCGGAAGTATTCCGGGAAGACGTTTCGCCAGCATTGTTTTTCCTGCTCCAGGCGGACCGATTAATATTACATTATGTCCACCGGCAGCAGCGATTTCCAAAGCACGTTTAATATTTTCAGCGCCTTTCACATCCGAGAAATCGAATTCCATATTATGTTGACTTTTTTGCAATTCCTGCCGGATATCAACAATGACACGTTCCATTCCTTTACCGGTTTGGAAAAAATCGACAACTTCAGAAATATTTTTTGCACCATATACTTCAAGCCCATCTACAATCGCCGCTTCTTTTGCATTATCTGCAGGAAGAATTAATCCTTTGAAACCCTCTCGACGCGCTTGAATAGCGATGGGGAGAACGCCACGGATAGGTTGAAGACTACCATCTAAAGATAATTCACCCATTAAAATAAATTGATCGAGTGTCGCAGGATTTACCTGCTCAGAACCGGCAAGAATTCCAATGGCGATAGGCAGATCGTAGGCGGAGCCCTCCTTTCGGATGTCAGCCGGAGCCATATTAATTACGACCTCTTTTCCGGGATTTTTAAATCCTGAATTTCTTAGAGCCGCAACTATACGTTTGTGACTCTCTTTTACCGCATTGTCGGGCAGCCCGACCAAAATAAAGTTAACACCGGGAGCTACATTAACCTCGATCGTGATCGTAGTAGCTGAGACGCCGTAAACGGCGGAACCAAAAGTTTTTACTAACATGGAAATGGGTTTTTTAGTGAAAAGTTGATAAGATGATAGGATGATAGGATGATAGGATGATAGGATGATAGGTTGATAGGTTGATAGGTTGATAGGTTGATAGGTTGATAGGTTGATAGGTTGATAGGTTGAAAAGTTGATAGGTTGAAAAGTTCCTCCAAATGAGGAATTCAGGGCTAAGACGGAGCGAAGATAGATGATCGGGATGAACTGAACAAACAAATTCACAGATTTTTAGTTTTTCTCATCAAAATGCTCTACTTTTATGATCTTAAACCACTTATCCCCACAAAAACATGAAAAAAGTTTTACAAGAAGTCCGTTTTTCCGCCATAATTCTCATCGTTTTTTCAAGCCTGGTAAACGCGCAAGGTCCTTCTTATATGGTGGCTTCAATGCCATACATGCCGGATGCTTACAATGCAGGAACGTCAATTACGTTGGGTGATGATCAGTATTCTCCTTCGATTTCAATCGGTTTTCCTTTCTGTTTTTTCGGGATAAATTATGATTCTCTCATAATCGGCTCGAATAATATTGTTTGTTTTGATCTTTCAATGGCCGGCAGTTATTGTATATGGCCAATAGGCACGCCCGTGCCAAGTTCTTCTAATCCTATGAATACGATTATGGCTCCCTGGCAGGATCTTTTACCTACGACAGGTGGTCATATATATTATAATCGAACCGGAGTTGCTCCCAACAGGGTGTTCGTTGTTTCTTATGATTCAATTCCTATGTATAGCTGTACGGGAATGGTTTTTACGAGTCAGATAAAACTTTATGAAACCAGTAATATTATTGAAATATTTGTTGAGAGTAAACCGGTTTGTCTGCAATGGAATTCGGGAGGTGCAATCGAATGTGTCCAGAATGCTACCGGAACTGAAGCAGTCGTGTATGCCGGAAGAAATTATCCTGCGCATTGGACCACCGCGAATGAAGCCGTTCGTTTTGTACCGATTCTCGGCTGCGCGACAGTACTGAATTCAAATATAATTAATGGAAGAATTTTCGTGGATAATAATCAAAATTGTCTGGACAATTCTGAACCGCCAATGCCCAACAGAATTGTAACTATTACTCCCGGACCAACCTATGCATATACTGATAATGCGGGCTATTATAGCGCATTTGCCGATACCGGAACTTTCACTATTGCACAGGATTTATCACCACTCACACCACAGTTTTGTCCCGCTTCGAACGGTTCTTTAAGTACGTCGTTTTCAAGTTATGGAAATACTTCATCCGGAAATAATTTTGCGGACACGGTTGATTATAGTTGTGTAGATTTAAGTGTAAGTATGGGCTCGTGGAATTTCAGACCCTGTTTTCCGAGTAATTATTATATACAGTGCTGTAATAATTTTGTGACGACAGTATATAATATTTCCGTGAATGTTACCATACCTGACAGTGTTATTTTTCTCAGCGCGAATTATCCTGCAACAAATATTTCAGGAAATATATGGCAATTCACACTTGATAGTATTCTCAGCGGACAGTGTATTACGATTATAACAAACGATTCAATTTCCTGTGATATGACACTTGGTACCGTTCATTGTGCGGATGCTACGATCTCTTCTTCGCTAACCGATTGTCTGATGTCAAATAATTCGGACACGGAATGTCGCACAAGTATAAATTCTTTAGATCCGAATGAAAAACGTGTTGCATCGGTTAATTTTCCTGCGAATGGATATATAGTAAATGAATTTATTCTAAGCACAGATGTTTTGGAATATGAAATTGGATTTCAAAATTCAGGGTCAGCGCCGGCAATCACTGTAATGGTGCGGGATTCGATTTCTCCGTATCTTGATATAACAAGTGTTGAACCGGGTGCTGCATCTTATCCTTATACTTTTTCCGTTTTTGGAAACGGTGTAATTCAATTTACTTTCGCGGGAATTAATTTGCCAGATAGTGCCACGAGTTTGGAAGGAAGTCACGGATTTGTGAAATTCAGAATTCATCAGCACGCGAATAATCAACCGGGAACAATTATAGATAATTCGGCGGCGATTTATTTCGATTTTAATTCACCTGTTTTGACGAACAGAACAACAGATATTATTCAGTCGCCAACCTCAGTCAAACCGATAGTAAATAATGTTCGTCTGCAGACATTCCCATCTCCATTTACGGACCATGCTGTAGTGTATTTCGAAAATATTAATTCAACCATCAATAAAAACGATATTCATATTTATGGAATAACGGGCAATTTGGTGGATGGAAATGTTTCGATATCCGGTTTGCGTCAAAGTGGAAATCAGGGCTCATTTAATATTGAAAATATTTCGCTCTCTGCGGGATTATATATGGTGAAAATTTCCGGTGCTAACGGAAAAATTTATTCGATGAAGTTAGCGGTGGCGGGAAGGTGAAATGAGAGCTCAAGGCATCAACGCCTTTGCATACTTCCTTGTGAACTTCGTTCTGTACATCAAATCATTCACCGAATCCTGATCGGCAATATAATATATGGAATAACCTCTTGAAGAAAAATCTTTCATTTCGTTTTCGTCTATATTATATTTTAAATTAATATTCTGTCTTTTAAGTTTATATTTTCCGGGTTCGTCAGGAATAATGGAATTTCGCATCATAACTGTTAAAGGTGCAATCCACCATCCGGCGATGATGACAGACGGACTCTTCAACTCATCGATTTTGGAAATAATTTCGTTTGAAAATTGAATTCTTTGTTTACGTTTCAGATAATCGTCGATCACCGGACCATAAAGAAGATCAAGTGAGATGGCTTGTCCGCCGGTAACAACAGTCATGCTGATCGGCGAAGAATTTCCACCACGTTTTGAATCAGCTAAATTTATTCCGGGTGCGATGGAAGAAATTATCATCAGAATACAAAAAATCCGAAATTGTTTTGCCGCCAAATATTGCGTTGCCACGATGATAAAAAATGGAACAATCGGAATAAGATAAGCCGATTTTTGGGGAAGTTTTAGATAAGAAATAATATATATGAGAATGATAAATATTCCGGCATAACGATAAAAGATATTCATTCGGTCCGTCACAATTTTGACTTCACCAAATTTATAGTCTCTTAATTTTTTGATAATTCCAATAAGCAGGAATACAAGAGCCACGCCGCCTGCGAGTCCCCAAACACCAATCCCTGCTTTATAAATAACTTTTATGAATGAAGGATATGGGAACTGATCATAAAATTGAAGAAAACTTCTTCCATATCTGAGTATTGGAGGAAAAAAACAAATCATGACAGAGAAAATAAAGCTGAGGAAAAGCAATACAACTGCTCTGGTACGTTCCTCCTTTTCACCCAAAATAACCAAAAGAAATGGAAGGATTAAAGCTGCTGAAGTAATGCGGCAACCAACAGCGAAACCGAGAAAAATTCCCGCATAAATATAATTTCTATTCAACAGATTATAATATGAAATCAGGATAAAGGCAAGCGTCCATAAATAATCCATCGAGTTGGTTGAATGAATGAAAATGATTGGCATAAATGCAAAAGCAGCCGCACCCCAAATAAATTGTTTTACACCGAGTTTTTCGAGAATAAGTGCAAAGAAAAGGGTTGCGAGAACTGAGAACAGGGCAGTAATGAGGTTCATAGTGAATGCCGTATGAGACGGAATGACGGCATAGACAATCTCCTGAAGCGGATGACCGGGC
>JAHEYM010000415.1 GCA_023251595.1 Bacteroidota bacterium | reverse complement strand
TAAGCCTTGAGGTGATTTTTCTGGGAGTTATCCATAGGGATAAGAATCCATGATGCATGTACCGAGGACATGCAAATCAGCATAGACAAGAGGATCAGTAGTTTTCTCATTCCGTAAAGTTATGGAAATTCGAACGGATTTTGAAGAATTTTGTTGCCCGGTAAAAGTGTTAAAATGGAGGTTCCTCTTCGCGGCTCATCTGATTGAGTTTCGAAGGTCTGGTTTCTCTGTGTTGTTGAGGCGGATGATCGATATGTTCCTCTGTCACGAAATCGTGCGATGAAAACTCACCAAATTTCGCGAGTTCCTTGATGAATCGGAGCGGAATCTCAGCTAATGCACCATTCCGGTGTTTTGAGATGATGATGTTGGCAACACCTGCGGTTGAATTGCCCTGCTCGTCTGCAAAAATTTCATAGTATTCGGGGCGATATATAAATATAACCATGTCGGCATCCTGCTCAATTGCACCCGATTCCCTTAAGTCTGATAATTGTGGTTTCTTAACCCCGCCTCTTGTTTCCACATTCCGGCTAAGCTGTGAGAGCGCGATGATCGGAACGTTGAGCTCCTTCGCGATACTTTTTAATGAGCGGGAGATGGAAGATATTTCCTGTTCGCGATTACCGCGGTTTTCGTTACCGGCGGTCATCAATTGAAGATAATCGACGATGATGAGTTCTATCTTTTGTTTTGCTTTTAGTCGACGACTTTTTGCACGAAACTCGAAAATAGAAAGTGAAGGAGTGTCGTCTATATATAAAGGTGCATTTTCAAGTTCAATCAATTTTTTATTGAGATGTTGCCATTCCTCGGGAGAGAGTTTACCGGTTCTGAGTTGTTTGGAAGGAATTTCAGTTTCGCTTGCGATGAGACGATTCACGAGTTGAATATTCGACATCTCTAAAGAAAAGAATGCAACAGGATGATTCCATTCGACCGCTGAGTTTCTCGCAAGCGAGAGCACGAATGCTGTTTTTCCCATGGAGGGTCTTGCTGCAATAATAATCAGATCAGATTTTTGCCACCCGTATGTAACACGATCGAGTGCGGTAAATCCTGTACGGACACCGGTAACGCCCTCTTCTGTCGTACTCGCGGCGGCAATATCTTTTAATGCTTGTTTGACAAGATCTGTCATCGAAGCATGATTCCTTTTAATATTTATTTCTGCAACCTTGAAAAGTTTACTCTCTGCGCTATCGAGCAGCACGAATGCATCCTGAGAATCGAAGGCATCTCGAATGGTTTCGGAAGAAATCCGGATCAGTTCGCGTTGAATATGTTTTTCGAGTACGATACGCGCGTGTCCTATAATATTGGCGGCAGAAGCAACACGATCAGTGAGTTGTAAAACAATTCTTTTACCACCTGCATTTTCAAGTTCGTGTGTTCTTTCGAGTTCAGAAATAACAGTGAAGACATCTATATCCTGCACAGGAGTGGAGTGAAACAATTTTGAAATCGCTCCGAAAATAATTACGTGCGATTCCTTATAGAAACATTCAGGTTTGAGAATATCCATTATTTCTCCAGCGGCATTTTTGTCCATCATACATGCGCAGAGAACTGCCTCCTCGAGTTCGATCGACTGTGGCGGGAGTTTGCCCAAATTATTTGCCATCAATGCTGTAGCATCGCTATTTGGTTTTTTCTTGAAATTCTTTTTATCGGGGGGAAGAGTTGATTGCATGTTACAAAAGTAAGATTTGATTTGAGGTTAGGAGGAAAAAGATTTGAACATTCTGCTAACGCGTAATTCACAATTAGCGGACATTTCAGGTTATCCGAAGTATTCGTATTCGTATCTGTTTCCGGTATACTCATCGCGACCTGAACGGGTGACATCGATTTGATAATAGGTATCTTCGAGAACATTATCAGATTCATCATACTCATAAGTCTGGCGTCGGATGAGCGTATTGTTCTCATCAAAAAGATCTTCAACCACCACACGGTTTTTTTCGTCGTATTGATAATTGACTGTGCGTGAATGAAAGTCTTTAATTATTTTGCGGGATATATTTCCGTTTTCATCATATTCAGAATACGTTTTTGAGGTGACTTCGCCTTTCTCATTATACTCTGCTGATTCTAATTCTACACCATGTTCATTAAATTTCATAATTCGTTTTGATCGAATATTTCCTTCAGCGGAAAAATATTCCTGGATCAAAGAATTATTTGCCGGATCATGAATGAACTTTGAATTTTCAATAATTTTTGCGTTCGGATCGGTTTTCGTATATTCAGAAAGGTCAGTTCTTTTTTCATCTGAAAAAATAAATGATTCAAGAAATTCCACCTTGTTATCTTCATCGTAATGTGTAACATTCATTTTATTCGCGCCTGTTTCATACACGAATTCCTGTCGCGATTCGGAGCCATCGGTAAATGTTTTTATTTCTTCAACAGCGTCTCCCTGCTCATTTCTTTTTATCGTTCTTTTTTCGGAGGTGTCGTCTAAAACATAGAATGTTTCTTCAGACATCAGATGGTTATTGCTGTCATAAACCGAAATGGTCTTTTCCTCTTCTTCTTCTGAATCATTATATTTAATAAATTCAAGAAGATTTCCGTGATCATCATACACACTGAGAGAACTACGGTATTCGTTTTCCTTTTCCGGCGGTTCTTCGGAGTGCATCGTGACATGAAGTTCGCAGGAATACCTTGCGATTGATTTTATTTTTTTCTCCATTTTATTGGGTGGATTGAATATTCACCGCGGCATAAGTTAATATATCCTTGCCGGTAATTTTTTTATTGCATAAAATAATCAGTCGTTCGATTACATTTCTTAATTCACGCACATTTCCGCTCCATCCGATTTTCTGAAGTTCAGAAATTGCCTCATCCGAAATTTCATTTAGCGGACAGCCGTAGTCTGTGCAGATTTCTTTGATAAAATGTTTTGCCAATAATGCGATATCTGATTTTCTTTCAGAAAGAGAAGGAACATGAATAACGATTACACTGAGGCGGTGATAAAGATCTTCTCGAAAAAGATTTGCAGCAATCGCCTGTTTCATGTCTTTATTTGTTGCTGCGATAATTCGTACGTTGACAGAAATTTCTTTTTCACCGCCCACTCTTGTAATTTTATTTTCCTGGAGTGCACGCAAAACTTTTGCCTGTGCCGAGAGACTCATATCACCAATTTCATCAAGGAAAAGCGTTCCTCCGTTCGCCTGTTCGAATTTTCCGATACGTTGTTTAATAGCAGAAGTGAAAGAACCTTTTTCGTGACCAAATAATTCGCTCTCGATTAATTCGGAAGGAATAGCCGCGCAATTTACTTCGATCATTGGTCCCGATACTCTTGAACTTTTTTCATGAATCCAACGGGCCACCAATTCTTTTCCTGTCCCGTTGTTTCCTGTAATCAGAACCCTTGCTTCAGTCGGTGCCACTTTTTCGATCATCTCCTTCACTTTCATGATTGCGGGAGATTCACCAATCATCTCATTTGTTTTATA
>JAHEYM010000414.1 GCA_023251595.1 Bacteroidota bacterium | reverse complement strand
ATCAGAATGAAGGGTACTGATATCAGAGCGATGAAGGTTGCTACGCCGACATCCATCATCACGAAAAGAAGATTTATAATGAGCGAGGCCAGAAATGATAGTGCCAATGTTGAATAAAAGTATTTTGAGCGCCACCATTGATTTTCTGTAATGACCCCTCGCTCTTTTCGAAAGAAAAAATTCGTGCAGGTAATAGCCAAACCGATAAATATGAAGTTGGCAATAAAAAGTGCGGGACAATCATGATAATTAAAAAATATTTTCTGATCTCCGACGAAAATAAAGGCGTTGCGAATCCAGATAATAGGGTTGTCAACACCATAAATGAAGTGAAATCTTAAATTATAATGTGTTACAAAAACCCCGAAAATGCCATATAATATTCCGATGAGGAGCGATATTCCTCCGAAATATTTGAAATATTTCCGATAAAAAGAGAATACATCTTTTAATATTTCCCCATTCGTTTTTATTTCAACCAAATCAATTTTGTCGGTAATAGTTTGGGGTAATTTTGGTTCGGCGAATTTTGGTGGTTTAGGATTTCTTGATTTTCTGTACGGAACCCAAACGAAATATCCCAATACGAAAGCGAGTGAAAGAAATATCACAGCGGCCTTTGCAATATCAGGTGCCTCAGTAATTCTGGTTGCAAAACTTTCGATGGTGGCAGCAATTATAAGTACGGGAACAATTCCCAATAACAGTTTTAACCCCCTTCGCCCCGACACGCGCAACGACTGCATACGTGTATAGGTACCCGGGAATAGCAAACCTCTTCCTAGTGTAATCCCCGCTCCACCTGCAATGATGATGGAAGATATTTCAAGTGTTCCATGTAACCATATACTTAACGATGATTCGATAAACAATCCACGTTCATAAAAAAAGTATTGAAAGGCTCCAATCATAATTCCATTATATATGAGAAGTGCGATAGACCCGAATGCGAAGAAAATTCCAAAAAGAAATGTCCGGAACGCTACCATAATATTATTCATCGTTATTCCCAGAAACATATCTACACCATTTGCTTTTTTATATACAGCCATGGGATCGCCACTTCGAATATTTTCTTTTGTCATTTCAACATATCGGTCACCGAGAATGACTTTGACAAATGATGGATCATTTGCTGATGAAACCACACCGATAACAACAGAGATCGCGAAGACTGTAAAAGCAAGAAGTAATTCTTTTCGACATGCCCATACTATGTTTGGAAGATCTTCTTTCCAGAAATAAACAAATCGTTTCTGATTGGTTCTACGGTTTTTATATATGCTACGAAATACTTGTTGAGCGATGCCATTTAAATATACCCTTACAGATCTGTTTTTATAGAATGTGCGGGAATAGGAGAGATCGTCGGTAACCTCAATAAACAGCTCACTGAGCTTGTCGGGATCTTTTTTAGGAGTCTTCAGAATGTTTTCAAACTCATTCCACTTTTCCTTATTTTTCTCAATAAATGAGTTTTCGCGCATTGGTCTCCGGTAGATGCGGTAAAGATATAAATCCTGCGTCTTTTGATGAAACGGGAAATAATTGCCGCCAAGATGTTATTTTTGTCCCGAATGAGAACGATTGAGATTACAACCACTCAAAATGTAACGATCGAATACGAGCTTGCATCGCTACGTGAACGCGTGTTTGCGTACTTTATCGATATGATCGTGATATGGGTTGGCATCCTCATTTTGAACACAATCGCAGGGCTCGCTTTTGACAGAGGCACCTATAAGTATGTCGCATTTCTAATCATCATTCCGGTCTTTTTCTTTTATACGCTGGTTATGGAGGTGATAAATGACGGTCAGTCGGTCGGCAAAATGGCAATGAAGATCAAAGTGGTGAAGTTGAATGGCAGACAAGCTACGATGACCGATTACCTCATGCGATGGGCATTCAGGATGATTGATATCTATTTCTCTTCAGGAGCACTCGCAGCACTTTTTGTGAACTCGACGAGTAAAAGTCAACGGTTGGGAGACATGCTTGCAGACACGTCTGTTATCCGGCTTCATCCGCAAAATGACTTAAAACTTAAAGATATACTGACGATAAACACGCTGAGCAATTACCAGCCCAGATATCCTGAAGTAGTGAGATTGAAAGAGGCGGATATGTTGGTTGTGAAAGCGGTTTTGGAGCGGGCTAAATTATACAGAAATAAAGCGCATAATAATGCAATGGATGAACTGGCAGAAAAAATCAGTGATCTGCTTAATCTTGGTCCGGTACCAAATGATCGCATGGTTTTTCTCAGGACTTTATTAAATGATTATGTGGTATTGACGAGGTCGTAAAATTTTTATTTTTTTATTTCCTTCAACAAGTGGCTATAGGCTTTTCCTAATACAACGCTATATGATTTACCTTCAAAAAGGTGAGCGTTATTTGTTTGTTTGTCGGTTAGAATTAGTTTGAATAGTTCATCGTCATCCAAATCGAGAGAGACGGTATATTTAATTAAAAGTGTTTTAAGTTTTGTTGCATTTCTCATAAAATTCACCTCTCGAGAGGGGTCAGGAGTGTGACTTTTGCAGTTTAATTTTGGCTTGATTCATTAGTTCCATATCCTTTTTATTCACAGGAGGGAAGGAAGGATTCATATCCTTTAGTTTTTCTAAAATAATTTTTCCAATCAATAAATGTGCATTTAATTTATCGTCCGCCGGAATAATATGCCAGGGAGCAATCTTTTTACTTGTATGTTTAATTGCCTGCTCGTAAGCATGTTGATAATCCTCCCAAAAGCCACGTTCTGTAATATCAGCGGTCGAAAATTTCCAGTGTTTTTCCTTGTTTTCAATTCTTTCAATAAATCGTTTGCTTTGTTCTTCTTTCGAAAGATGGAGAAAAAATTTTAAGATCTCAGTTCCGTTCTCGATAATATTTTTCTCAAAATAATTAATCTGTTTATATCGTCTTTTCCAAAAATCCTTGTCGATCTTATGAACATTATCTATCCCGGGAAGACGCTCTGTTAAAATGATTTCGGGATGTACCTTCGAAATTACCACATTTTCGTAATGTGATCGGTTGAAAATGGTGATTTGTCCATGTTCAGGCAACTTTTGGGTATGACGCCATAAATAGTCATGTTCGAGTTCTGAAACGGTCGGGTGACGGAAGCTATAAACCCAGACTCCCTGTGGATTTATGCCATTCATTATGTGTTTGATGGTGCCATCCTTACCTGCACTATCCATTCCCTGCAAAATGATGAGAAGTGATTGTCGGTTTTCTGCAAATAGCTTATATTGAAGTTTTGCAATTTCTTCTATATCCGAAGCGAGTTGTTCTCTCAACTCTTTCTCCGTGTCATGAATTACCATTGAATGTGTACTGATCTTGTAGAGTTTAAAGTTCTTCTCCGATTTAACCCTGCATTTTTCCCAATTCATGTTTTTCTGCAAAGATGTGAAGTCACAAGTGAAAACTTATTATATAATTCTTAATAAAACTTACATCTTT
>JAHEYM010000413.1 GCA_023251595.1 Bacteroidota bacterium | reverse complement strand
CCATGCTCGCCATCATGCGCGAACATAAAGGAAAAATAAAAATGATTTCATATTATCCCGACAGAAAAGGGAAGGAGAGAAAAGATGAAAATCCAATCTTTAATTTTGAAAAAATTTCAGACTTCGGGTATTCTCAGGATGGACAAAACATTGTTTTTTCGGGCGTTCAAAAAGGTCAGTCCGATATATTTATTTTCAATGTCCGCTCCCGGACTTATGAACAAGTCACCAAAGATATATATGATGATCTCAATCCACGATTCATCAATAATTCTCATCAGCTTGTTTTCAGTTCGAACCGTATAACCGATACACTTTCAACTGAGAAATCGAATGATGTGCGGACAGCACCTTCGTTCGATATTTTCATGTACGATGTTGATACAAAATCAAAAATCTTGAAACGTATCACCAACACCCCATGGGCGAATGAAATGCAACCCTTTGGCTACGACAGCACGTCTATCACTTATTTGAGTGATGAAAGCGGAATTTATAATCGCTATCTTGCGAAGATGGATAGCGCGATAAGTTTTATCGATACAACTGAACACTATCGTTTTATAGTGAATTCCCACGCATTGACCAATTATGCCAGAAATATAAATATTCAGGATGTACAATCAAGAACATCCAAACTTGCGGAAATTATATATCTGGATGGGAAATACCGCCTATATATAGAACCATTCCCGGAAGCGAATACGTCAAAATCACTGCAGGAAACTCCATATCTCAAAACAATAAAAACGATTGCGGAAAAATCTTCGCCAGATAAACCGGATACTGTTTCGAAATCAAAGAATCAGATCATTAAAGTTTTTCCGGAAGAAAAAATTCCGTTTGATTCAACAAAAATTGATATCAACAATTATATTTTTCAAAACGATGTAAACAAAGGTAAAACTGCAAAAAAACCGGAAAAGGATAAAAAAGATCTTCCTAAACCAACTACACCCGATGCGATAGTGGCACACAACGATAGTATTGTTCCGGGATTATTCAAAATCCGTAACTATGAAACTGCTTATTCTACCAGATATATAGTTACTCAGGCGGACAATACGATCCTTAATCCTACTTATCAGAAGTTCTCAGGTGGAGGGACCATTTATTATAATCCCGGCGTGAATGGTCTCTTCAAAATCGGAACAAGCGATTTATTGGAAGATTACCGGATTATAGGAGGGTTCCGTCTCTCGGGTGATCTCAGCAGCAACGAATATTTTTTGAGTTATGAAAACCTAAAAAAAAGATGGGATAAAAAAATATCATTTTATCGTCAGGGTAGATTTTTCAACACAAATGATTACTCTCTCCGAATTCATTCCCATCAGGTCGAATACGCTCTCAAATATCCGTTCAGTGAAATAACCTCGTTCCGTGCCACCGCCGGCTACAGGAATGACCGAATGGTGTATCTTGCTTCAGATCAACAAAATTTACGGAAAGACAATATCTATGAGAACTGGGGAAATATAAAGGGTGAATATATTTTTGACAATACGATTCCAACAGGATTAAATCTATATAATGGTACCCGATTCAAGATTTTCGGCGAAACTTTCCGGCAAATTGATAATCGAAAGACTATGATGTTCGTTGTGGGAGCCGATTTCAGAACGTATATTAAAGTTCATCGTGAAATAATTTGGGCCAACCGTTTTGCGGCAAGCAGTTCATTCGGTCAGAAGACACTAATTTATTATTTAGGCGCAGAAGATAATTGGATCACTCCGAAATTCGATTATACAATCACGGTAGATCAGTCGAAGCCATACGCCTACGAAGCACTGGCTACTAATCTTAGAGGATTCTCACAAAACATCCGTAACGGCAACAGCTTTGCACTTATTAATAGTGAGTTGAGAATTCCAGTGTTTCAATATATTCTTAATCGTCCGATTAAATCAGACTTTATACGCAATTTCCAGATCGTGGGATTTACTGATGTGGGAACTGCGTGGACCGGGAAATCTCCTTATGATTCAACAAATTCTCTCAACTCAATTCAGGTCACGCGGGGTCCAATTACAGTAATTCTGAACAGTCAACGTGAACCTGTTGTTGCCGGATTTGGTGCGGGACTCAGAAGTAGAATATTCGGTTATTTCATCCGGTTCGATTACGCCCGTGGATACGAAGATGGAATTGTCAGACCACCGGTATATTATATTTCGCTCAGTCTCGATTTCTGACAAATAATATTTGCGTCATTTAGCTCTTTTTATGGGAAACAAAAAAATATTTAAGATGGAAATTAATACGATTTTATTGATCTGCCTCATCGGGCTGATCGCCGGGGTGGTAAGCGGATTTATTGGTATCGGTGGTGGAATTGTCATCGTTCCTGCACTCGTTCTTATCCTTGGCATGGGTCAACACTTAGCACAGGGAACAAGTCTTGCAATGATGCTTCCGCCTATCGGAATTCTTGCAGTCATGAATTATTATAAAGCCGGAGAAGTAGATATTCGAATCGCTGTCATCCTTTCACTCGCATTTATCATCGGAAGTTATTTCTCTTCCAAACTTGCCTTAAACCTAAAACCCGATGTCCTTAAAAAAGTATTTGCAGCCGTTTTAATTCTTGTTGGTGCAAAAATGTTATTCTTTAAATAACTTTTCGACAGATTCAGCGACCGCAGGGACAGGTTAAACCTTTCAACTCTTCAACTCTTCAACTCATCAACTTATCAACCCATCAACTTATCAACAACATGCCCGAACTTAAGAATAAAATAAAAACTCTAGCTTACGGTTTCAAAGATGAAATCCGAAATATTCGACGACATCTTCACCAAAATCCGGAATTATCTTTTCAGGAAAAAAATACGAGTAAATATATTATTTCCATTTTGGAAAAATCAGGAATTCATTTCCGTGCCGGTATTGCTGATACCGGAATCGCAGCAATTATCGAAGGAAAAAATCCGGGAAAAAGAATGATCGCATTGCGCGCAGACATGGACGCTTTGCCGATCACTGAAACAAATCAGGTTGATTATTGTTCAAAAAATCCGGGCGTAATGCATGCCTGCGGACATGATGCACACTCGGCTTCTTTGCTCGGAACTGCTTTTATTCTCAATAAACTCAAAGATTCATTTGAGGGAAGTATTCGATTGATTTTTCAGCCCGGTGAAGAAAAAATTCCCGGTGGTGCTTCATTGATGATAAAAGATGGAATCCTCGAAAACCCACGCCCCACGGGAATTATCGGACAACATGTAATGCCGCAGATTGATGCAGGAAAAGTTGGTTTTCGTTCAGGTGTATATATGGCATCTGCCGACGAAATATATATGACCATAAAAGGAAAAGGCGGTCACGCTACTATGCCGCATCTTTTGATTGATCCGATTTTAATTACTTCTCATATTATTATTGCACTTCAGCAAGTGGTGAGTCGTAATGCAAAACCAAATATGCCTTCCGTACTTTCTTTCGGAAAAGTAATTGCAAATGGAGCTACCAATGTAAT
>JAHEYM010000412.1 GCA_023251595.1 Bacteroidota bacterium | reverse complement strand
GTATTAAGTATTAATGCATTGGTATGGTCGATGGATAGATTTATTATGAAGGCTGACTATTCAAGAATCGGTCTCGAAACCTGGCAATACAATATTAATACAGGATGGGAATGGGATACAGACAGATTTGGAATTAATTTTATAGGACATCCCTATTCCGGCACTATGTCATTCAATGCTGCGAGGTCAAATGGATTCGGTTATTTTCCATCTGCCACATTTGCAATCGGTGGAAGTTTAATGTGGGAATATTTTGGTGAGAACACACGTCCCTCCTATAATGATATTATTACGACACCGGTTAACGGCGCATTTCTTGGTGAGATGTTGTATCGCCTAAGCTCCAATGTATTGGATGACAGAACAAGAGGATTGGCAAGAATTTCCAGGGAAGTATTGGCAGGATTAATTGATCCTGTCAGAGGTCTTAATAGATTAATACAGGGTAAATCTTTCCGAACTACAACAAAAGAAGTATATCAGAAGGAACCGCTGAACGTATCTATATATGCAGGTCTACATAAAATTAACGATGAACCTCATGCTATATTTGGAGAAGGTCCTATTGGGGAAATGGTGAATATTAAATTTGACTATGGTAATCCATTTGAGCTATGCTCAAGAAAACCCTTCGATTTTTTTAAATTCAGGGTTGAAATGGATTTCGGTGTTGGAAGAAAAATTCTAAGTGACGTGAATGGTTATGGTATTCTCTTTGGTAAAAATATCAATTACGGGAAACATTCAATTCTGGTCGGAGGATTTCAATATTACGATTATTGGGATAATAAAACTTTTGAGCTTGGTGCCATCGCTTTCGGAGGAGGCATCTTTTCAAAGTTACCGGTGAGTAAGACTTCTATTTTATATACTAATTTTCACATTGGTGCAATCCCTTTTACCGGAAACAGTACCCGATTTGGTCCGGATACTTCACAGGTGAGAGATTATACATTCGGGAACGGATTAGAAGGGAAATTTGAGACGACGCTTAATATTGGCAAATATGCAACTGCACAGATGATTTATTACTACTATTTTATACATACTTATATCGGCCCGCAAGGAAATAATTTTATCGGTATCCTGAAATCGAGGCTGGAAGTTGCCCTGTACAAGGGATTGAGTATGGGATTCGAACATTTTATTTATAACGACGACAGGCACCTAAAAGATTTTCCAATCATTCATTCCGTACGAACAGAACAAAAAATATTTCTCTCACTTTATCTGGAAGATAAACAAAGAAGAGGTCATTATAATTAATACAATTAGAGAAACTTAAATTGATCGCAAAAACAGAACGATGCGCTATAAAACCCTTTTATTTATTTGTATTTGTTTTTCTTTTGTAATGCGATTATCAGCGCAGGATTCTATTAATAAACAGAAAGTAAATAAGTATAATTTCCCGGAATTTTTCCACGAGGCAGGATCGTATCTAAAACAACCAACGAAATGGAAAGGAGGCGATTTGTTAAAGATGTCAGCTATTGGTGTTGTCACATTTTCATTAATGCAGGTCGACGAGAAAATACGGAGAACAGCATTAAATAATCCAAAATATGCCAAAAGTCTTCCAATGGAAATTGGAAAACAATGGGGAGGATTTTTCTTTATTCCGATCACTGCAGTTACATTACTGACACATGGAGCCATTTCTCACAACCAAACCACAAAAAAATTAGGTTTTGAAATTGCCGAAGCGGTGATCTTTTCAGAAACCACAACATTTATTTCAAAAGGTTTCATTGGGAGATCAAGACCATTTACAAATCATGGAGCATTCGATTATCATCCATTCACATTTTTTAACAGTCCGCATAACTCATTTCCTGCAGGGCATGTAGGAGCGGCATTTGCGTTATCTTCCGTGCTCTCAAAAAACGTAGATTCAGGTTTTTTGAAAGTGATCGCATATATACCGGCTTTCCTTACGGCTGCTTCACGTGTATATCAGGACGAACATTGGACTTCTGATGTTTTTCTCGGAGGCTCAATCGGTCTTCTCGTTGGAAACTGGGTCGTAAATTTGCATGAAAATAAAGACTCAAGAGTGCAGGTTTCTTCTTTATATCCACTCTCTGTTAAAATTTCACTAAACTGAAATAATGACGGATGAAATATATAATTTATATAATATTCTTCTTTTTGTATCCATTTTTCGTTAACAATTCCGGATTTGCCCAGGAAAAGAAGGCGGATTCAAGTAATAAGAAAATTGATTCCGTCGAAAAAAAGATTGATTCTACGCAGAAGACATTGGGGTTAACAGAAAAAAAAATCCTGGTGACTGCACCTGAAACAATTAAAGAAAAAAAATTAGAAACGAAATTGCAAAAAAGATTGTATAGTTTTCCTCAATTTTTAAATGAAACTTCTCTATTAATTAAACAACCCACTAAATGGGTGCCCAGAGACAAAATAAGATTTGGAATTGTCATTGCCGCAACATTAGCGGTTATGCCGTTCGATCAAAGAATAACAAATTCAACCCAAGGCCATCAAAGATATTATTATAGTGCACCCGTTGTAGGAGGAAGGATATATGGGGAATGGTATTCCATAGGTGCTGTTGCAGGTGTTTTCGGAATCTATGGATTAACTGTTAAAGATACCGCTGCAAAAAAAATAGCCATAGAACTCCTGCAAGCAGGTCTTTATTCAGAATTTTTTACAATGATTTTGAAGATTGCGATTGGAAGAGAAAGACCGATTGCAACGAATGATGCATTTACGTACCATCCTTTCAGTTTATGGGATTATAATTTTCATTCAATGCCAAGCGGACACACGACGAGCGCGTTTGCTCTGTCGACTGTCATGTCACGACACGCCGGATCAACAGCTTTAAAAATATTAGCGTATGTACCAGCCGGTTTCACTATGTTTTCGCGAATATATCAACATCAACATTGGTTATCTGACGAAATTCTCGCCGCTGCTTTGGGTTATTTTGCAGGAAATTGGGTGGTAGATTTGCATGAAGGAAGAAGACATAAAATAAATGTTACAGCTTTGTACCCTTTAGGTCTGTCCTATTCTTTTTAAGAGCTTCCCAACAAAAATACTTATGTTTTTTCAGCCAGACATGTGTGAATTTTATAACATATAAATATAGTGATGTAACAAAATGCAAGAACCATTAACAGACCTTTGTATAACCAATAAATCAACCTAAAATAAACCTGCTAATGGACAAATTTAATAAAGGAAATTTCGTGACACTTTTATTACTTGTATCGGTAATCAGTCTTTCAAGCTATTATGGATGTTCTTCCGGTAATAATGCAAAAGAGAAAGCTGAAGAAAAAATAATGGGGATCAGCAAATCAGAAGTTCAATTAAAAACTAATATGCGGAAATTATGGGAAGACCATGTATTTTGGACACGCAATGTAATTTTATGTATTACAGATGGCTTACCTGGTGCGGATCAGGCAGTGAAACGTCTTCTTCAAAATCAGACAGATATTGGCGATGCAATAAAACCTTATTATG
>JAHEYM010000411.1 GCA_023251595.1 Bacteroidota bacterium | reverse complement strand
TTTCGGACATCGCTTTTTCGCGTTCGTTAATTGCAACCGGTTGTGTCATGTTTTCGGAGAATGCCATTGCTGCTGCATTTTTATCGACAGTGAATTTAATTGCATCTGTCGCTGCTTTGGTACGGAGATAATACATACCGGTTTTTAATCCGCGTTTCCATGCGTAGAAATGCATCGAGGTTAATTTCGCAAAATTCGCTTCCGATATAAATAAATTCAACGATTGACTTTGACAAATAAATGCACCACGATCGGCTGCCATATCAATTAATGTTCTTTGTTTTATTTCCCAGGAAGTTTTATATACTTCTTTTAAATGATCGGGAATACCCGCAATATTTTGCACCGATCCGTTTGCGGAAATTAATTGATTCTTTAAATTGTTATTCCATATACCGAGTTTCACCAGGTCGAGGAGGAGGTGTTTATTCACCACAATAAATTCACCGCTAAGAACTCTACGTGTATATATATTCGAAGTGTAAGGTTCAAAACATTCATTGTTCCCGAGAATCTGAGAAGTAGATGCAGTAGGCATCGGCGCAATTAACAGTGAATTTCTTACACCATATTTTTTCACTTCTTCTTTCAACACATCCCATTCCCAACGATTGGAAGGGGTTACGTTCCACATATCGTATTGGAATATTCCCTGCGAAACCGGCGACCCTGAGTATGTTTCATAAGGGCCATTTTTCTTCGCGAGATCTTTCGATGCCGTCATCGAAGCATAATAAAGCGTTTCGAAAATCTCAACATTTAGTGTCTGTGCTTCAGGACTTTCGAAAGGCATCTTCAACATCATAAAAGTATCGGCGAGACCTTGCACACCAATGCCGATCGGGCGGTGACGCATGTTGCTGCGACGCGCTTCTTCAACCGGATAATAATTAATATCAATAATCTTATTCAGGTTTTTTGTCACCACATACGCAATTTCAAAAAGACGTTGATGATCAAATTTTCCATCAATCACAAAACGTGGAAGCGCAATTGACGCTAAGTTGCAAACTGCAATTTCATCCGAAGATGTATATTCAACAATTTCCGTACAGAGATTTGAACTTTTAATTGTACCGAGATTTTTCTGATTCGATTTCGAATTGCAGGCATCTTTATATAACATATATGGAGTACCGGATTCAATTTGCGACTCGAGAATTGCAAACCAGAGTTCCTGTGCTCGAATTGTTTTACGCGCTTTTCCTTCTGCCTCATATCTTTCGTAGAGTTGTTCGAATTCAACACCGTAAGAATCTGCAAGTCCCGGTGCTTCGTGCGGACAAAACAACGACCAGGTTCCGTCTTGTTCAACACGCTTCATAAATAAATCGGAAATCCAAAGTGCGAAAAACAAATCGCGTGCACGGAGTTCTTCTTTACCGTGATTTTTCTTTAATTCAAGAAAATCAAAAATATCTGCATGCCAGGGTTCGAGATAAATAGCAAAAGAACCTTTTCGTTTTCCGCCGCCTTGATCCACATAACGTGCCGTGTCATTAAACACTTTCAACATAGGAACAATTCCATTCGAAGTTCCATTTGTGCCACGTATATATGAACCCGTTGCGCGTATATTATGAATGCTGAGTCCTATACCGCCGGCTGACTGCGATATTTTCGCGCAATTTTTCAACGTATCATAAATTCCGTCGATACTATCCGATTTCATCGTCAGAAGGAAACAGGATGAAAGCTGTGGTTTCGGCGTTCCCGCGTTAAATAAAGTTGGTGTTGCATGCGTGAACCATCTTTCACTCATAAGATTATAAGTCTCAATTGCACTCTCGATGTCTTCTTTGTGAATACCGACGGCAACTCTCATGAACATGTGTTGTGGTCTTTCAACAACGACACCATTTAATTTTAACAGATAAGAACGTTCGAGGGTTTTAAATCCAAAAAAATCGAATGCAAAATCGCGGTCATATATAATTGTACTGTCCAACAATTCCGCATTTGCAGAAATAATTGCATATACTTCGTCTGATAGAAGCGGTGCTTTTTTACCGGTCTTTATATCTATATATTCATGCAGATCGCGCATGGTTTCTGAAAAAGATTTTTTTGTGTTTTTGTGAAGATTACTGATCGCAATACGCGAAGCCAGTAATGCATAATCGGGATGTTTAGTGGTGAGCGATGCCGCGATTTCAGCCGCGAGATTATCGAGCTCACTTGTCGTAACCCCATCGAAGATTCCCTCGATTACTTTTTGGGCTACCTGAATAGGTTCCACATGCTCAGGATTCAAGCCATAACATAGCTTCTGAATTCTGGCTGTGACCTTGTCGAATTTTACTGTTTCTTTTCTTCCGTCGCGCTTGAATACGTACATGGTGTTCGGTTAGTGATTAATTAGTTGATAGGTTGATAAGTTGATGAGTTGATAGGTTGAAGGCTGTCACTGAGCTTGTCGAAGGGGTGGGTCAAAAATCGGCATCTGTTCTGAATACATTTTCTTCTTTCTGACTCATGACACCCGATTTCTGGTATTCGCCGACTCTTTTTTCAAAGAAATTAGCTTTACCCTGAAGCGAGATCATCTCCATAAAGTCGAATGGATTATTTACGTTGTAGATTTTTTGACAACCGAGATCGAGCAGAAGACGGTCGGCAACAAACTCGATATATTGTGACATTAATTTTGCATTCATCCCGATCAGATCGACGGGTAAAGCTGAGCTTACAAATTCCTGTTCAATTGTAACTGCATCCGCGATAAGACTGACAACTTGCGCTTCAGGAAGCTTTTCATCCAGCATCCTATATAATAGACAAGCGAAATCGCAATGCAAGCCCTCGTCGCGCGAAATAAGTTCGTTCGAGAAGGAAAGGCCGGGCATCAGACCTCTTTTCTTCAACCAAAAAATACTACAGAAACTACCGGAGAAAAAGATACCTTCTACCGCCGCAAATGCAATGAGACGCTCTGCGAATGATCCATTGGCGATCCATCTTAAAGCCCATTCAGCTTTTTTCTTCACACAAGGCACGGTTTCGATGGCATGAAACAAACGATCTTTTTCGACAGTGTCCTTTACATACGTATCTATAAGTAAGGAGTATGTTTCAGAGTGAATATTTTCGATCATAATCTGAAAACCATAGAAACAACGGGCTTCGGGGAGTTGAACCTCGCGCATGAAATTTACTGCCAGATTTTCATTTACAATACCATCCGACGCAGCGAAAAAAGCGAGTACATTCGACACGAAATACCGTTCATTATCATTCAGTTTCTCCCAATCTTTGAGATCGGCACTAAGATCGATTTCTTCGGTCGTCCAAAAACTGGCCACCGCCTTTTTGTACATTTTCCAGATGTCAGGATATTTGATAGGAAACAGAACAAAGCGATCTTGATTTTCTTCTAATAGTATTTCCATTCTAATTCGATTTTATTCTATTTTTTCTTTTTCACTCCTCCCCTTTTTACTCCTCCCCATTTGGGGAGGTGGGGTGGGGTGGGGTCAGCTCCTCCCCATTTAGGGAGGTGGGGGGGGCA
>JAHEYM010000410.1 GCA_023251595.1 Bacteroidota bacterium | reverse complement strand
GTTCTGCATTAATTATTAAGAAAGACGGACATGTTTCTCAACAGAATATTTTAGAACCTGTTGAAAGAAAATCCTGTTCGTTCGAAAGAATATATTTTTCACGGGGAAGTGATAAAGATATATATCAGGAGCGTCAAAAACTTGGAAATTATATGGTGCCCGCCATACTCGATGCGGTCGATCATGATCTGAAGAATTCCGTATTTTCTTATATTCCGAATACAGCAGAAATTGCCTATTATGGTATGGTGAAAGGTTTGGAAGATTATCTCAACGAAGTGAAGAAAAGAAAAATCGAGAAGTTGAGAGACAATTGGGATGAAGAAAAACTGACCGAAATTCTGAGTATCCGAACACGTGCGGAAAAAATCGCGATTAAAGATGCAAAGCTGAGAACCTTTATCACTAATGATCTTCATCGAAATGATCTCGTTGCGCACGTGTATGATATCGCATACGGAACATTGCGAAGAGGTGAAGATAATCTTGTGATCATCGACGACAGTATCGTTCGCGGAACGACATTAAAACAAAGTATCCTCAGAATGTTGGATCGTCTTGGACCTAAAAAAATTGTTATCGTTTCTTCCGCTCCACAAATACGTTATCCCGATTGCTATGGAATTGATATGGCAAAGATCGGCGATTTCGCGGCATTCAAGGCAATGATTTCTTTATTACACGATGAGAATAAAGAGGATCTGATTGAAGAAATATATTGGAAATGTAAAGAACAGGAAAACCTTCCGAAAGAACTGGTCGTTAATCACGTTAAATTATTATATAAATTATTTTCTGTCGAGCAGATCTCTGCAAAAATTGCGATGATGTTGAAACCAAAAGACATCAAAGCAGAAGTAGTTTTGTTATTCCAGAAAATCGAAGATCTTCACCGTGCTTGTCCTGATCATTTGGGCGATTGGTACTTTACAGGCAACTATCCCACCCCCGGCGGCAACAAAGTACTGAATAAAGCTTTCATCAATTATTACGAGGGGAAAAACGAGAGGGCGTATTGAAATATCTAACGTATCAGCAAAACTGATCCGTATTTTTTCTGCCGTTGTCCGTCAAACAAAGAAATATAATCTAAAGCATATACATATATATCCTGTGGAAGGGCATCTCCATGCGGACCTCGCCCGTCCCAACCCTGATCCATATTTGTTGTTGTATAAAGCAATTCACCCCAACGATCAAAAATCATCATGGTGAAACTTGCCATTCCATTTCCTACGGGGTGATATAAATCATTTCTGCCATCGCCATCGGGCGTAAATGCACTTGGCATATATACATTAAAATAATTATTTATTTTGATGGTATCGCTGATCGTATCGGCACAACCACCCGGACTTGAAACGATTAGTGTAATAATAAAAGTTCCGTTGGTGTGGTAGGTGTATGAAGGCGTTGGCATAGTCGATGCGCCCCCATCACCAAAAGTCCAGTTATATAAAGTTCCACCCACGCTGGTATTATTTAATTGGATGGAATACAAATCCGTAAATATATAGTTAAACCCGGCGGTAGATGAGGAGTCAACTTCAACCGTACCTGCTGCATTTGCTATACATCCGTTCGGATCGGTTACAGAAACTGTGTATGGAAACATTCCGGCATTTGCATACGTGTATGTCGCTGCGTTTGCAGGAGAATTTGGTATTGCCAAACCGCCACTGCCATTAAATGAATATTGAAATGGACCCATTCCCGATGTAATATTGGCGGAGATCAATGTCGGTTCTCCCAAACAAACAATATTTGAAGTAGTTGTAATTGCAACAGGTGGTGCTTCTGTTATAATAATGGTTCCAGCTCCTGCACATCCTGTACCCGCTTCTGCTGCGATAACTGTATATGTACCTGCTGCAAGTCCCGTAACATTCTGCGTACCTGCGCCGTTCGACCATGTATATGTATAGGGCGCGATTCCACCCGCGGCTGTAGCTATTGCAGTTCCATCGCTCGCACCGTTGCAGGTAATATTTGTTCCGGTCACACTCACCGTGATTCCATTATTTATAGTAAATTGCAAACTGTCTGGAAAAATCGCCACATTCCCACATAGGTCAGTGACTGGTCCGACTAAATCTATATAAAATGTACCACTAGTGAGTAACGGTGGTGAAACTGTAATTGTGAAAGTATGATCATGTTGACCACCAGCAGCACATTGAACACTACTGACAGAAGTAACCGTATATGGTCCCCCGGGTCCCGTTAATGCAAAATCCGTTGACTGAACCGTGCTGCAAAGAATATTTTCAGAGAAATCGAATGTCATGGTAGTAGCACCACAATTAATCGGTGTATTTACACTTAGAATTCTTGGCGGTATATTGTCAAATATCTGAGCAGTGGAAGCAGTAAAATCGAGGGTATATCCACTTTGAAAAATGGTGGAATAATTCGATATATTAATAACATAAGTTTCACCCGCAAGAACAGGAATCGTATTATTGAACGGACTTCCGCCCGATCCCTGAGAATTAAGTGCAGAGCCGCCATTCGGACCGGTCGGACCTCCGAAAGCTGCATAATTGCAACTCACCTCCAGAGCGCCATTTGTTGCAATATCCGAACAATTAGCATTTGACAGATTAAAGATGGCCCAATCGTAATCATCAGTTCCATTAGTGGGCGTGAGGAGAAAACTAAGATTTCCGCTATTTTGAACAGTGAAAGTGTACCAAACATCATTCAATTCACCCGAAGTGAGACAAGAAAGAGCGGGATTAATTTCACCCGGAGTATTTCCAAAACCGGTATAAGAAATCGCCGTTGTGTAAGTATTCTGACAGATTGGAATGGCATTGAGACAATCCTGTTCAGGGGCTTGTGCCTGCAATAGAAACGGCAAAAAACAAAAAAGGAAAATCAGTCTCAACTAATTGGGGTCAATATTTACAGTAATTCCGTGCGAATATACGGCAAAAGGCCTCTGATTCAAAGAAATTCTCCCTTCCTCCTTCCCCTTTCGGGATTTATTACCCTAGTTTCTTAGAATTTCACAGAAATGCCCCCTAATCCCCCAAAAGGGGACTTGCAAAAAATGTAATTTGGGTACGAAGGCGCGAAGACACAAAGTAATAAATATTTGATTTACAGCACTTTGTGCCATTGCGTCTTTGCGGGCTGAATTAATTTAATCTGTTTTTGATCAACCCTTTGCAAACCTTATCTTTGCGATCCTAAAATCGAATCAAAATGGAACAAATTCAATCATTACTCGCGACCAATAAAGACAAATTTATTGGCGAATTATTGGACTTTCTACGTATTCCTTCTGTGAGTGCGGATACCAAATATAAAGATGATGTGCGAAAAGCCGCGCAATTCGTAAAAGATCATTTGCTCGCCGCCGGCGCTGATACAGCAGAAGTAATCGAAACCAAAGGGCACCCAATTGTTTACGGCGAAAAGATTGTGAATCCGGCGTTTCCAACGGTGATTTGTTATGGGCATTATGATGTTCAACCCGCTGATCCGCTGAATTTATGGGACTCGCCTCCTTT
>JAHEYM010000409.1 GCA_023251595.1 Bacteroidota bacterium | reverse complement strand
ATGGAACTGCAACCGGGCAAACAAATGTAAGCGGTGGAATCTATGCAGATATAACATGGACGTTGGCGAATAGTCCATACATCGTTACAAGCACAGTAGTTGTTTTTCCCGGGCACACACTTACCATTGAGCCAGGTGTAACTGTTAAGTTCGAGAATAATCAGCAACTCGAAATACGACAAGCATCTATCATCGCATTAGGAACAAGCGCGGATTCGATCATTTTTACAAGCAATTCGAGCGCTCCCTATCCGGGAATCTGGTCGAGTGTCTATTTAAACGGAAATGTTTCTTCAAATTTTGATTATTGTAGTTTCAGCTACGGCCATTATGGAATTGAAGGTGCAATTACCGATATGGATACTATCTTTTTAAATAATTCAAGTATTTTTAATATTAGTTATTATGGAATGCAAGTTTTTTCAGCAGGTCATTATGTTATTGATAACTGTAAAATATTTAATAATCAATGGGGGTTTTTCGGATCATCCAAAGGAGGTATTTTCAATTATTGCAGCATATTTAATAATCAATACAATGGGTTGGATATCTACGATGATAATGTTATTATTAGAAATTGTACTATTGAATGTAATGGACAATATGGTATTTATAACTACAACGGTTCTTGTCTGATTGAAAATTGCAATATCGAGAATAATCAGATGGGTATCATTTCTGATGGTTTTACAAAAATTAGCAATTGCGATTTCTTTCACAATTCATACGGTTACAGTGATGGTAGCTCAAGCCACGACACTATTATGCAAAGCGTTTTTAAATATAACGGCGTTGGTTTATCAAACAGAGGAGGAGGTTATGTCAATCACAGTATATTTGAGTACGACAGCATTGGGATCCGCATTCTCGGATGGGCTTATAAAATATTTGAATGTAATGTTATGCAACATAATATAAATTATGCTGTAAAATTTGATAACCCTCTCAATAGCACTTTCATGATTAACAATTATTGGGGAACAACAGATTCTGCAACCATAGAATCCATGATTTATGATGGGTATGACAATGTTAGCGATGGTCTGCTGTCTTTTATTCCTTTAAATACGGTTCCTTGTCCAAATGTTGGTTCCTCTCCATTTTCCATCCCTGATGGTTGTTTTATTCACAAAACCGGAATCGAAAGTATTTTTGAGAAGGGTGAAATTTCAATCTTTCCAAATCCAGCTACTTCAACAGTAACATTCCAACTGCAAAATTCTTTAATCTCAAAACAGAATTCTCAACTTCTAATTACTGATTTATTAGGTAGAATTGTTTATAAAAAAACGATTACTATTTTAGAAAATACGATCGATGTTTCACGATGGAGTACAGGGATGTACTTCTATCAAATAATTAGTAATGGAAAAAAAGGAGTTGGAAAATTTGTGGTTGAAAGGTAAAATTATTCTACCAATGATAAATCTAAAGCAACAACAGATTAAAGAAATCGCCGACGCTCTCGATTGCGGAATGTATTGTTATTACAACACAAAAACGCATGAAGTTAGAGAGATGATTAATTTCGATCAAAACGAATTTGCTGATGAGGAAGAAGGGGAGGAACTCCTCAACGAAATTGAAGAAAATTATCAGGATTATTTTAATTTTGAAAAAATGTCACCTCACGAGGCTTTCGACCTAATGAAAGATTTCATCGAACAAGTTGAAAATGCAGAATTGAGAAAGAGATTAATCTGGATATTAAACAAATCACATCCCTTCCGGAACTTTAAAGATGAAATCGATTATAGCGGAGAATACCGCGAAAAATGGTTTACATTTAAGTTGCAAAAAGGAATGGAATCGGTAGAAAGACAGATTCAGGTGCATAATGAACTTGAAGAATTTAATCAAAAACAAACAACTTCAGACAAATAATAAATTCTTTGCGCCCTTCGCCCACCGACAGGAGGGTTTGCTCTATGCGGGACAATTAACAAGAATTTTTTTTCTTTGCGCCTTCGTGCCTTCGCAGCCAAATTAAAAAATGCATATTTTTCGAAAGAGGCTTACATAATGACAAAAATCTTATTTAATCATAAAAAAATCAGCGTCATCTGCGTTCCCTTTTTAAAAGTGCTTAATCATTGCACACTCAAATTGTTAATTGTTAATTGTCAATTGTTAATTTTTTGTTTTGCCGATGCCGTTTCTTATCCCTCACACTTTTCTTAAGCAAATTCTTCTCGAAAGCAGAACTCAAATCAACTCCCGTTTGATTTGCCAAACATATCACTACAAAAAGAACATCCGCCAACTCATCTCCTAAATCGATTTTCGTTTCGTTTTTCTTAAAAGATTGTTCACCATACTTTCGCGAAATTATTCTTGCAACCTCACCCACTTCTTCAGTAAGTATTGCCATATTCGTTAATTCATTAAAATATCGTACACCGTTCTCCTGTATCCACCGATCAACGGTTTTCTGTGCTTGCTTAATTGTCATTCCTAAATTGTTAATTGTACATTGTTAATTGTTAATTTCAAATTCATTCCCTATTCTTGGAATCCATCAAAATCGTTACCGGCCCATCATTCACCAACTCCACTTTCATATCTGCTCCAAACTCTCCTGATTTAATTTCTTTCCCCATAATATTTTGCATACATTTAATAAACTCTTCATATAGTGGTTTTGATATTTCAGGTTTCGCCGAACGAATATACGACGGACGATTTCCTTTTTTTGTTGAGGCATGCAAAGTGAATTGTGAGATAACCATCACTTCACCATGAATATCACGTATCGATAAATTCATAACTCCGGCTTCATCATTAAATATCCGAAGTGCAGATATTTTTCCGCAAAGCCATTCAATATCTTCTTTGGTATCAGATTCTTCAATGCCCAATAAAATCAGCAAACCATTTTCAATATTAGATTTGATGACTTTGTCGATTGTGACCGATGCTCTTGAGACTCTTTGAATTACAATTCTCATTATACTACTGAATTTATTTTCATATTCTACTCGCAATCTTTCTACGTCTCTTTTTTAATTTGGCTACAAAGACACGAAGGCACTAAGTTTTTTATTATCCGCGTTTATCTGCGAAATCTGCGCGCAATATTTCTTCATGTCTTTTAATTATTTGATGCAAAGCGCTAAGTTTGTATTGGTTTATTCTTTGCGATTTCGCGTCTTCGTAGCCTATAACATTTATCTGTATTTATCCTCCCCTTCCACAATACCTATATAATTATAGTATCTCGATGCATTTATTTCTCCGTTCTCAACAGCTTCTCTCACTGCACAACCCGGCTCTGATATATGAACACAATTATGAAATTTACATTTATTCAGAATTTTCAACATCTCGGGGAAATAATGACTCACTTCTTCTTTATTGAAATCAAACATCCCGAATTCCATAATTCCCGGTGTGTCTATTACATATGTTCCTGTTGAAATTTCCAGCATCTCCGGAAACGTTGTCGTATGAACTCCTTTCGAATGCATTTTCGAAATCTTTGACGTGCGGAGATTAAGTCCCGGTTTTAACGCATTCACCATCGTCGATTTTCCC
>JAHEYM010000408.1 GCA_023251595.1 Bacteroidota bacterium | reverse complement strand
AGATACGCTCTACAACTCTGTAACAGTTACCATCACAAATTTCACCGTTACTTCGATCACAGGTGTTCCACCAGGATTCAGTTGGACTACCTATCCTGCCGGCGGTGTGTTCCCGGGAAATTCGCCAGGATGTATTCATTTCAGTGCAGCGGCTCCAAACATGTCGATGGTTGGCACTTATCCAATGATTGTTTATATCACAGCAAACGTTGTGATTCCGATCATCGGTCCTTACGCGGTTCCTGATACTGCAAGAGGTTACAGGATCGTGGTTGACTCAACCGCTTCTGCAGTTGTCATGTTGGATGAAACCCGTTTCGAATTAGGACAGAATACACCTAATCCATTCGTTGGAACATCTGAAATTAATTTCACCACACCTACTTCGGGTAAAGTAGATTTCACTGTTTATAATATGCTCGGATCTGTAGTTATGAGAAAAACGATTGATGCAAGATCAGGTAACAATCAGATCTTTGTATCTTCAAAAGAACTGAACTCAGGTATATATATGTACAGTATTTCAAATGGTTCGGCTACTTTAACAAAACGAATGATTATCGCTAAAAAATAATGTCATTTGACATCCTGATTCTTGGTAGCAGTTCTGCTACACCCAGTTATCAAAGACATCCCTCCGCTCAGATACTTAAAATATCTGAGCGGTTTTTTTTGATTGATTGTGGTGAAGGGACACAAATTCAGCTTGAGCGCTATCATGTAAAATATCACAAGCTGAATCATATTTTTATTTCTCATTTGCACGGAGATCATTATCTCGGACTTATGGGTTTGCTTTCAACCATGCATCTTCAGGGACGTACGCGTGCATTGCATCTGTTTGCACCCAAAGAACTTAAAGAAATCGTAGATATACAGTTATTACATTCAATGACGGTGCTTCGTTACGAACTGATTTTTCATTCGATCGAAGGAACGGGTTACGATCTTATATATGAAGATGATGAAATGACAATTCATTCACTACCATTGAGTCATAGAATATTTTGCAATGGTTTTGTTTTTAGGGAGAAGCCCGGGAAGCGAAAGATTATAAAAGAGAAAATAGAAGAATTTCAAATTCCCGTTTCCGCTTTTAAAGATTTGAAAGACGGAAAAGATTATAAAACGCCGGATGGAAAAATAATCCGCAGCGATGAATTGACACTGAAAGCCCGTCAACCACGGAGTTATGCCTATTGTTCTGATACGATTTATGATGAAGGTTTATTAAAATATATCAGCGGTATTGATATGTTGTATCACGAATCTACTTTTCTGCATGAGATGATTGATCGCGCCAACGAAACTTTTCATTCAACCGCATTACAAGCCGCACAGTTGGCGGAAAAAGCCGGCGTGAAGAAATTATTGCTCGGTCATTTCTCTGCGCGTTATAAAGAGCTTGCGCCTTTATTGGAAGAAGCGAGAACGGTATTTAAAGAATCTTATTTGGGTGAAGAAGGAGTAACATTCTCTATATGATTTAAATTTCCAATGTCCAACGCCCAATGTTCAATTTCCAGGTGAAATAAAATGTTCAATCATTTAATTTTTACTTGGACATTGGGAGTTGGACATCGGACATTGGACATTCATTTCATCTTCTCTAATAGATACTTCCCGGTATATGATCCCTTGCACTTCACCAGATTTTCGGGAGTGCCCTCGAAGACAAGATTGCCGCCTGCCTCACCACCCTCGGGTCCTAGATCAATGACCCAATCCGCACATTTAATTATTTCAGGATGATGTTCTATAATAAGGACTGTATTCGATTGTTTCAATAAAGCATCAAATGCAGAAAGCAATTTTTTTATATCGTGAACATGAAGTCCCGTGGTGGGTTCGTCGAATATAAATAAAGTTTTGGTGCAGAGATTTCCACGGGTGAGGAACGATGCTAATTTAATACGTTGCGCTTCACCACCACTGAGTGTGCTTGATGATTGTCCCAACTGAACGTAGCCAAGTCCAACGTCAGCGAGGGTTTTCATTCTTGTCGCGATACTTTTGCAGTAACCTTTTTTGTCGTTATTTTCGGTGAAGAAATGGAGCGCTTCGTCGACAGTGAGATTTAATATATCCGATATATTTTTATCTTTGAAGGTAACTTCGAGAACGTCTTGTTTATAACGTTTTCCACCGCAGGCATCGCAAGGCAGATGTATATCGGGCATGAACTGCATTTCGATGGTGACTTCACCTTCACCCGAACACATTTCACATCTTCCACCATCCACATTAAAAGAATAATGAGCAGGTCGGTATCCTCTTGCCTGCGAAGTGGGAAGCGAAGCAAATAATTCTCTTATATCATCAAATCCTTTTATATACGTAATCGGATTGGAACGCGAAGATTTACCAATCGGATTCTGATCGACCATCTCTATGCCGGTGATTTCATTTACATCTCCGCCGATCGATTCATATTTACCGGTGGCAGTGCCGAATCCACCAAACTTTTTACGGAGTGAATTAAATAATATAGTTTTAATCAATGTGGTTTTTCCCGAACCACTCACACCGGTTACAGCCGTCATCACCTGCAAAGGAATTTTTACATCTATCCCTTTTAAATTATTTTCTCTCGCACCTTTAATTAAGATAGAACTTTTCCATTTTCTTCTTGTTGACGGAACAGGAATCCCCTCACGACCTGAGAGGTAATTGCCGGTAATACTTTTTTTATCTTTACATATATCATTATATTTCCCCATGAAGACAAGGTTACCACCATTTCTTCCTGCCATCGGACCGATATCCATAATCTGATCAGATGCCTTCATGATATCTTCGTCATGTTCTACCACGATCACTGAAATTCCCTGATTCCGGATCGACTTCAAGACGCCAATCAACCTGTCGGTATCGCGGGGATGCAAACCGATGCTGGGTTCATCAAGTATATACATACTACCGACCAAACTCGAGCCCAGTACGGTGGCGAGATTAATGCGTTGCGATTCGCCGCCCGACAAACTGCTCGATAAACGGTTCATCGTAAGATACCCAAGACCTACATCAATCAGGTAAGCCAGCCGACTACGAATTTCTACCAATAATCTTTTGGAAATAGATTTTTCATTCTCAACAGGTATAAAATTTCTGAAAAATTCTTCCACATCAGCAACAGGCATTAATAAAAAATCGGTTATTGATTTATCTCTGATCTTCACATAATTTGCATCGGCACGCAATCTTGTTCCGTTGCAATCGGGACAAAATGTTTTGCCGCGGTATCGTGCCTGCATCACACGATATTGAATTTTGAAAGATTGTTCTTCAACATATTTAAAAAAGGAATCGATTCCCCCGAAGTGTGAATTACCTTTCCACAACAACTCCTGTTGTGCTTTTGTTAATTGTATATATGGCTTATGAATGGGGAAATCGAATTTGTAGGCATTCATCACCAACTCCTTATTCCATTCACTCATCTTTTCACCTTTCCAGCAAACGATAGCACCATCGTAAACAGAGAGATTTTTATCGGGAATAACGAGATCGGGATCGATGCCGATAATACTTCCA
>JAHEYM010000065.1:5293-12861 GCA_023251595.1 Bacteroidota bacterium | reverse complement strand
CTATAAGCGATGAGGTCGAAATCGCCCCACTGTGTCGGAAGTTTAACCGAAACCTGACGTTCAATCAGCGTCTCTTTCGCGAGACGGAATTTGATCAGGTCTTCGATCGAAATTATTTTCAAGTCAAATCGCTTTGCAATCTTCAGCAAGTCCGGAATTCTTGCCATTGTACCGTCTTCGTTCATTATTTCAACCAGAACACCCGCGGGTTTGAGCCCGGCGAGCTTGGCAAGATCGACCGATGCCTCAGTGTGCCCGGTGCGCCGAAGTACCCCTCCATTCATGGCTTTGAGCGGAAAGATATGACCGGGCCTGCCCAGGTCGTGCGGTAGTGTCTCCTCGTTCACAAGCGCCTGTATGGTCTTTGAACGGTCAGCAGCAGATACACCTGTTGTACAACCGTGCCCGAGCAAATCGACCGAAATAGTGAATGGAGTCTCATGAATTGAAGTATTTGTGTTCACCATCATATCGAGATTCAACTGTTCACAACGACTTTTTTCGAGAGGAACGCAAATGATTCCACGTCCGTGTGTCGCCATGAAATTAACGATCTCGGGTGTCGCATTCTCCGCCGCAGTGACGAAATCGCCTTCATTTTCGCGGTCTGCATCATCAACAACGATGATTACCTTGCCCGCTTTTATCTCTTCAATCGCTGCTTCAATGCTATCTAATTCAATGTTTTGTACTTCCATTTCGATATTCCCGTTCTTATGTTGATAAGTTGCAAAATTACTCATCCTGTCCCTTTCTCCGATTCAATACTCAAATATATCTTTGCTGAACTTACATTTGTTGCGGAATAACCGGTGGAATTGAGACTTTTTATGCGAAAAATTCGTGTTGGTATATGTGGGCTGACGACTCTCATCCTGTTTTTTGCACAGGATGGGAACGCACAAACTCTCAGCAAGGGTTTTAAGGATTCATTGTTGAAAGATGGTTTGCAGTTGTACAAAATGATGCGTTTTGCCGAACTGACGTCCAATGAGATGATGGATCGTTTTCGTCTTGTTGAATTTTCCGGCTCTCTGACCTATATTCAGAACAAAGTTTATAAAAGCATTTTCTTTGATGAGGATGAATCGAAATACTGGGTTGAAAAAACATTTTATGGAGTTCCTGACTCAAGTCCCGATTCCATCAAAGTAGATCACAAAGTGAGACGACCGACAAAAGATGAAAAATATCTGATCGATGTGCGCAGTAAAACTTACGAGACATTACGAGGAGATACGTCCTATTTCAAAAAATATAAAGGATATAAGTTTAATCTCGTTTTGATGGATCACGATAATTATGTAGATGTATATATATTTACCGGGAATAAACGTGAAGAAAATATGCCGCTCGGCAATGATTATATATTAACCTTCGATCAGAAAGTAAGAATCATAGGCAAAAAGAAAATTCACTCGGGACTATTCCTGGTACCAATGACATCAGCTAGTCAGATTGCGGGACGTAAAGCAGCGCAACTTACAATTTTAGATGCAGAAGACGAGGCAGTGCCGTATATCACATCAACCGATATTTGCACGGCGCTTATGCATAAAGAAAAAGTCGATTGGGATATTTTCGAAATCGTCACCACAAAATACACCTCCCGTCTCGACACTAAGAAAGTTACGTTGGAGATCACTCCTGTTGGGAAGAAATAATTCCTCAGTGGGTTCCGGCACCATGAATATTCCATGTGTCGTGATCTATATATGTAGTATAGTAATAAATCCCGCTGCCGGCAAGGTTCATGTTTCCACTAATCGTATTACCGGAACTTCCGAAGCCGGCGAACTGATTTGGAATACTTGCCATAGTTCCATTTACTGTGGCTGTCAATGTATCATTTTGATTGTTAAAATTTATTATTTTGATACCTGTCGTACCGCTCCCTTTTTGAATAGTTAGAATGTATGTTGTATAATAAGTTGTAACCGGAGAAGTGCGGGTAGCAGTATCCGAAATGTTCCATAAACCGACAAACGCATCCCGCGGATAAGTACAACTTCCATCATCTTGTGTAGCATTTGGGTTGAAATTTAAGCTACTGCTATCCATGCAACCTTTCACAACCATCGAAGTGTCTGTCTTCTTTTTACAGGAATATAATGCAATAGATGCAATGAGTGTAATCGCAATAAAAAGGTTGATTTTTGTTAAGTTTTTCATGTGAATAGTGGTCTAAAAACAGTACAGAATTACAAAAAACAATCTGTTTAGACAAGCAAAAACCTAAACTTCGCGCCTTTGTGTCTTTGCAGCCAAATTAAAGAATGCAGAGGAGGAGCAATTAAGAGCAGAAAAGTGTACTAATTTATATTCATCCGCTTTTGTATCTTTGGTGAAGATTAATCCAAGCAAAAATTATCATGAGAAAACTCGTCATTATCTGCCTTCTCAGCATATTTTCTGCGTCTTCATTCGCACAACAACACTGGGCTGCACCGGGCGCGACATGGTATTATTCCTCCCCACCAATATTCTTTCCCCCACCCGCTTTTGTCGGGTATTATAAGGCAGAAAAAACCGGCGATACATTGATAAACAGCATCACCTGCGATATTATTTCCTTATCAGATTCTGGTTTCGATTATTGGTTAAATCATTGGGTGAATAATCCCGATTACACACATCATTATTTTTACCGAAGCAACGATACTATTTATCATTGGTATCAGAATCAATTTATTATCCATGGAATATTAAATGCTGTACCGGGCACTACATGGGAAATTCCGAACGGCAGCGCATGCGACTCTGCCAGTTATATGCAGGTTGACAGTGCGGGAACTTTGATTGTCGGCAGTGACACACTCGTACGCGAATATCTCACTTCGCATTTCAGAAATATGGCATCAGCGCATGCTACATTTACAGATAAAATCGGCTATGATATCACTTTCTTTCCTTACTGGGAATGTTTAATGGATTTTATGATGAATATAGATTCGTTCCGTTGCTATCACGATAGTTCGGGATTATCTTATTCAAATAATATAGTACCGTATTGTGATTTTACACTTGGAACAGAAAACATTAAGGCAAAAGATCGGGAGTTACACTTAAATTATATCTATACATATACAGGTGTGCGATTGACTTTCGACAACCCCGAAAATCTTCCTTTTGATTTGATAATATATGATACATTTGGAAGAGTCACATATAGTAAAAAATCAATGACCGGAAATTCAGCAGAAGTCGTTACATCCGGATGGAGCAAAGGAATTTATATATATAATTTGCAGTTTCATGATTCGCCGGCTTCTTATAACGGGAAATTAGTGATGATCAAAACAGGAACAGGTGAAAGATAAAATATTGCGACCTTCTCATAGAAAGAAAATTAATTCGAAGAAGAAATCGAACGAAAAAGAAAAACTTGAAGATTTACTCAGATTTATCGGAAAGAACCCTATTCATCTTCCTGAAAATTACACGTTTAATCGGGAAGAAATTTATGAATAAGGTATTTATCGACACGAGGATTCTGTGCTTAAAGGCTTCAATAAATTATCATAATAATTCCTCAAGCGCGGCCGTTACCTTTTGGAACTCTTTGTCCTTCGGAAAAGAAAAAAAAGCAAATTCAAGATCATCAATAACGTCCTTTAAAAAATCGATTGCGTTTTTGAATTCTGTGATTTCATTTTTCGCGACACCTTTTTGTCTGAAAATATTCAGACCAACATAATTTCTAATCAATGAACTATGTACATCCCTTGCCAAAACTATTAATTCATTCAAAATCTGGACGGTCGATTGGTCAAGATTATTAAACCAGGTTACCTCTTCCATCCTTTCTGAAATATCAATAATCGTTTCTGTTCGGGTAACTAAATCTTTTTTTATTACATTGATAGCGTCCAGGAAAGAATTCATCAACTCCTCCTCGGTTTTTTGATTCTGCTTTTCTGAAAAAGAGGTAGCTCGAATTTTTTCCATCACAGCATCCAATTTTTGTTTATCAGAAATTTCTATCATTTTTTAGATTATTTGGGGTTTCAAGATAAACAACAAGTCTCAACTTTTGACATGCTATATTTACCATATTTACAAAGGTAGTCAAATTCGATCTGGAAGTCAATATTCAAATATATCTCACTTTTTTGTCACTCTATTGTTACTTAAAAGAACGAAAAACCGCTAAGAGTATTTATTTAAATGGTGACCTCGCGTGTTGTAAAGTAGCCCGTAGGGCTACTATACCCTCTTTTATACCCTACTCCGACAAGCATAAAAGCCCGTAAATACTGACTTTCTTTGTTTTTAGTTTCCCTTCGTTTCTTTTATTTTCACATATTTTGTCCGTCCACCGTCATTTGTAAAATATTATAGTTATGTTTGCACAATCAAAACATAACCATCGGCAAACATCGGAAAGAATAAGTATTAACATATTGATAACATGATATTTACAATATGTTTACCCCTAATAACTAACTGACAAACTCAAAAATGACAAAGATAATTTGATTCATTCCAATTAGAAATATTTTAAAAACTACACAAAATGTCCGTCAAACTAAGAAAAATTAAGAATCTCGATGGTACTACTTCGCTACTTCTCGACACCTACCACAAAGGAAAAAGAGTACGTGAATTTCTGCAAGAATTGAAGTTAGACAAGCCCGGAACTGCGATTGACCGAAAGGTGAACCGGGAACGGTTAGACCTTGCAGAAGCTATCAGAAACAAAAGGGAACTGCAAATTTCGGGTGACGATTACGATCTAACCCCAAAATTCAAAACAGGGGTTGACTTCATGCAGTTCTTTGAAAGCTATCTATCAGAGTACCAAAAGAAAGATCACCGGGTTATGATGGGTTGTTATGGCAAATTTAAAGACTTCATGACTGAGGAGGCAATTACTTCACTTACAAGCCGACAGATCAACAAAGACATCGTCGTGAATTTTAAAGACTACTTAGAACAAACCCTCAACGGTGAAACCCCTGCCAACTATTTTAAAAAATTCAAAAAAGTGATTCAGGTCGGAGTAAGGAAAAATATTTTTAGTAAAAATCCCTTTGATGAACTGAGCCGGGAGGAGTTGAAAATAAAAAGAAGCGTTACAATCAAAAAGGAGATTCTCACCTTCGATGAAATAAAACTACTTGCATCTACAACGGTAACAAATAATGAAGTGAAACGGGCTTTTCTATTTTCGTGTCTCACCGGGTTACGATTTTGCGACATACTCACCCTGAAATGGAAAAACGTACAATCCGGGATGCTGAATATTGTACAGCAAAAAACCGGGAGCCCGGTGCAAATTAATCTCAATCAAAGTTCCTTAACAATTTTGGGGAGTCAGGGCAAAGGGGAGGATTTTGTTTTCACTCTACCTTCTCACGTTGCTTGTCTGAAAAATTTAAGAGTTTGGTGTAAGAAAGCCGGAATAGACAAAAAAATTACTTGGCATTGTGCAAGGCACTCATTCGCCACTTGGATAATTTATTACGGTAGCGATGTAAAGAGTGCCTCCTCATTACTTGGGCACAATTCACTTGCATACACAGACCGATATGTGAGAATTGTAGATAAACTCAAAGAGAAGGCAGTAGAGAATTTACCGGAAGTTAATCTGATATAAATTAAGATCATGAACAAGAAAGCAATCACAAATTCAAATGCAAAATCAAAGCATAAAGAATTTCTCGAATTATCGTATAAAGATCGTTTAAGCTTTTGGGATGCCCACCGATTGTTAGTGTACGAAACAAAGTACACAATGAACTCTTGCGAATTTTCAATCCGACCTATTAACGTGGAGGAAACGGAAATTTACTATAATTGGCGAGAGAACAAAGAAAAAAGCATAATTCCTGAATTATACTGCGATAGGCTTATCTCTGTTTATGAGAATGGGCTTAAAAAATGTAAATCCCCAATTGATTTTACAGAAAGTCAAATTATTAATGTTGAAGAGAAATTTAATGAAAGAATAGACCAAAGTAATGTCGGGACACATTACATAGGTCTTGTTAAACATGATGCACTTATCGAAGGAAGAAAATTTTGGAAAGAAAATAATTACCCAAATATTTTAACAACAAAAAGCGATCTTGCAGTTCAATATTTTATTCATGGTCGTGAATTGATGGATTTTTCAAAATACCTCAGAGAAAAATTAGAAGTATTGAAAAACACAAAAACCGTAACGAAACCACATAATCAAAAACCGTTATATACTTATAATTGGCAGAGGAATCCAATGATAGAATTGCCGGAACTTTACAGGCGTATGAAAGGGGGATTTATTGCCGACACCACCGACAAAAAAGATTTTATTGCAGTATTTTCTCATGTTCCAGTTCATGAAATAAAGAACAAAATTGAATGGGTGCATACACAAAAGAATTTACTTGCATATTTCCTCGATCAATTAAGAACAAAAGACAAAATCCCATTGGCTTCTGAAATTTGGGCAATTGCAAAAAATTGTTTTATTGAGGCAAATAATCTTAAACAAATCAAGGTTCTGTATGATAATAATAAAAACGAAAAGAACTTACATAAACCTAAAGATTATTTTTTGATCGACCAACTATTTGAGAATCTCTCCCCAAAGCCCGTCAAAGGTTCATCTCTTTAATTGCCCGGACTTTATTTGTTAACTCCTCAATCAACTCAGGTTCATCTGTATATTTCGGGTTCTTGCAAAGGTTTGTAATATCACGTTTCAAACGGTAATAATTTTGTGAATTTGCAAATTTTTTTTTCATTTCATCCACTCTTTGCATTGCTCTAACTTGTCCAATATCAAATAATCTTTCAACTGCCAACTGCTTAATAAAATCATTAGGTGTTTTCATTTTTTTTGAGTCAAATTTTACCTGACGAAGTTTGTTTATTTTTTCATATTCCTCAACCAAACGATCCACCAAATTTACGTAAAACTTTTCTTCATATAACGAAGATACATTAATTTCTAACCTATTGAATTGAGAAGGGAGACGTTTGATGAATCTCAACTCATATCGTAATATTTTATTTTCTAACCATTCCTTTGAAATAGATTCGCCTTTGTTCTTTTTTTTAACCTCCTTAATTTTGTCGTAAAAAGTCTTAATTCTTTGGTGGTTCTCGTAATATAAAGTTTTTTCATGGAATGATCTAACAAAATGTCGGCACTCTCCTAAATAATTGCAATAAATTTGTGGTGGGTGATCCACAATTAAATTTGAAGCAAAATCTATCCGGGTAACTTTTGCATCATTCATAGGCAAATGAATTTCATCTGACATTTTTTCAATTGCACTTTGTGTTTGAATCCTTGTAAGTGTTTCGATGTTATTTCCCAAATAATATTTTGCTATACTTCCTTTGAACAAAATTCGATTCTCGTTAATATTTATTTTG
The DNA here is from genome assembly GCA_023251595.1 of Bacteroidota bacterium. Classification (GTDB taxonomy): domain Bacteria; phylum Bacteroidota; class Bacteroidia; order AKYH767-A; family JABDAW01; genus JAHEYM01. The sequence goes on along the minus strand of JAHEYM010000065.1, from coordinate 5,493 downwards.
AAATTTCCTAAATGTCCATTGATCCATTTCTCACCCGTCTTTTTGTTCTCGAATGGTTCGTAGTCTGAAAGATACAACGGTATTTCACAAAGAAAATCAGTGTTCCCGGCTCTTTCTAATGGTAAACACAGATGTATTGTATCATACATGACGATTGACGAAATCTGTCATTAGATACATATTACTATAAAAGCAAGTGC
>JAHEYM010000065.1:0-5283 GCA_023251595.1 Bacteroidota bacterium | reverse complement strand
TGCCGATCATCTCGACCGTTTCCTTTTGAGCGTAACAATGGCTACGGCTTCACTTTCTACCTCCCCTGATGTTTTCACCCTGTTTTGTTGTAACCATCCGTCAATTTCTGCTTTGTTAAAAAAAATCTGTTTCCCGGCAGGTTTGAAACATGGAATCTGCCCGGTTGAAGTTTTTTTGTACAAACAGGATTTCGATAGTCCGGTGTACCTTTTCAAATCGTCAATATTGAAAACTGTTTGTTGTGCGAGATACATAGTTTCCACCCGGCTCAGCCTTTCTTCAATGCTTCTTTCTTCAATGCTTTTTGAGTTTTTCATTTTCATTTTTTTGCCGAAGGTATGGGCAGGCGGAAACTAAAAGAATAGACCGGGCATTACTGGTAAAGGGTGGTAAAGGGTTTTGAAGGGGTTAGAGAAGCGATACAGGCGCAAACGGATAGAGCCTATCTTCCCTGTCTGCCAAGTTTTCCATACCTTAAAAGCGTTATAATGGCACAAAATTCAGGAAGGAAAATAAACTTCACTTAGTTTGTAATTGTTACTTCCCGAATGTTTACCGATATTTACACCGACATACGACGCGTAAGCCGAAACTGAGAAATTCGCAAGAACCAAATAAGGGAAACGCTATCTGTTCACGCAAAACGTGGGCGATAGTTTTTACTTTGTTTGGGGTATCTCAGTACCTGGCTTACAGGTAGAACTATTTAGCCCACGTTGTTTTTTACACTCACACCGCTAAAAAAACATAATCCTATGAAAAAGTACCAACTTTCTGTAATCCTCATCGTCTTGCTTTTTGCTTGCTTTTCATGTCAAATGAGCTATCAACTTATTAAGGTCGAATCAAATTTACCGAAAGCGGATTCACTTTCATCAAACCCGTTTCAATCCGAAAATTCGGAAATAAAAATAATGTATGACTTTTGGGGGCATGGTGGTTCAACCACGTTTAAGGTATATAATAAAACGACAAAAATTATCTATTTGAACTTGAAAAGTTGTCATTTTATAATCAATAATCAAAGTAAAGATTACTATGTAGATTATACTGAAACTTCATCAAGTAGCTATTCTTTAGGAAGCTATAAGCAACAACAGAGTGGTCGGTCAAATTCGGATATTATTTCAGGTGGTCATTCAATCACATACAGACCTAAACCTGTAATTGAAATACCCCCGAATAGCTATATAGAAGTTCCGGGCTTCCAAATTATTTCTTCTGAACTAAAAAAATGCTTCGGAAATGGTCTTGATTATTCGCAACAACATCGGGCATTTACCAAAGAAAATACACCCTTATTATTTAAAAATTATATTTCTTACGGAATTATGGAAAGTGATTTATCTAAGATTGTAATTGATGAATTTTGGGTTACAGATATTTCATATATGGAAAGCGGAGATTTTATTCATATTGCAGCTACCGCAACTTGCGATCATGATGCAGGGGACGGAGTATTCGTATATTATTCTCCGAATCGTTTTTATTTTCACTTCACACAAAAATAAATTTAATTTGTAAAGAGTAAAAACTAACATCAAAATGAAAAAAACCTCAACTATTATCCTTATATTGTTGATAAAAAAAAGCATTGCCCAATCCGTATTTATCGGGGGTGGTATCGGGTATGGTATTCCATCCGAAAGGACTTTGATAGGTTATCACCATACTATTCAAGGATATTATCCCATTGAAGTAAAAAGCAGTACAGTTTACGGTTCTTATGGCGCAGGGTTGAGTGCTGATTTCAATGTTAATGTGTTTATAACTCAGCGTTTTTCGCTTGGAGTTTCAGCTAATTATTTGAAAGGAAAAGAGTATTCATATTCTTCTTACCTATCTAATCATACGACTTTCTCAGGTTACACTTATGATTCAACCTCATACGATTCTGTTTCTGCAAGGTGCGATTTATTTAGGCTTACACCTTGTGTGTCTTTAACATTTGGAGATTATACAAGACATAGAATTGTACCCTACTTAAAAATTGGTGCAATAGTAAATGTATTCAGCAGAGTATATTTGACTGATTCTATTTCAATACTTGCCCATACGTATGACAATTGGTTCGGGTCTCAGTACAGTTTTTATTATCAGGCTTCGAAAACTGACTGGATATATAAAAATGGCTTTTCAGTTGGGGCTACGGCAACGTTCGGTATTAATTATAAGATTACGAATCATTTTATTCTATATAGCGAAATTTCGATCATCTCACAATCATGGACACCAAAAGTTGCAGAGGCAAGAGACGGTACTCAGAAAATAAATTTCGCTGAAAGTTATTCATATAAGGTTAGTCAACCCCCGAATATTCCTCCTCAAAATTCATACTCACTTAATAGTTTAACAGGTATTCTTGGTTTGAAAATAGGTATCGGTAGAGTACATTTCGGGATAGATGAAGTGCCCAAAAAATAACTATTATAAACACATTAGGGTTATGAGAAAGTCATTAGTATTCTTTTTTTTATTAATAGTTTTTTCAAGTTGCTCAAAACAATTCATTCAAGTGTTTGATACTTCGACTACAAACACTATATTCAAAGATCAATATTATATTTACGAAACGGATACAATCAAAATCACCTATTCTTTTTGGGCAAGTAAAGGAGTAATGTCATTTGCAGTTTTTAACAAATTGGATAAACCGATTTATATTGACTGGAAAAATTCTTCTTTTATAACCAATGACAATAAACTGAATTACTGGATCGAAGAAACTCAGACCAATATCGTTAGTTATTACGGGGGGTATTTTTACAATGGTGCAATACTCAAACCTGGCGTTACAATTCAACAAGGGATTCAAATGGCTTCTTCCACTACCATCAAACTGGAGAAAGTCACATTCATTCCACCGAAATCAAATTATTACAGGTCACAATTTTATTTACTGCCGGGGCAACATTGTAAACTTAAAAAGGATAGTCAATCAGAAATTGTTTCGAGAAATGATAACCCAGATAGTAAGACTAAGATATACAGCGATAATTTTACAATTCATAATTCTCCGTTAAGATTCAGAAATTTTTTGGCAGTAACATTCGCAGAAAATTCTCAGCAATTCGTTTTCATTGACAATGGGTTTTTCGTATCATCTGTGAAAGAAATGGATTATCGACATTTTCAGGGTAAATTTTTGCGTGAGGATGGCGCTGGAAATTTTATTTACGAAGAACCATTCACCAAATCAACATCTTTTTTCATTAGAATTGATTATACTCAGAGTGGCGAATATAGGGACAATGATGCAAAGTTGTATGGTGAATGACTATAAATTGAACACAGTAAAAGTTAAGAACCAATGAGCAAGCGTAAAAAAATTATTCTGATTTCATTAGGGTGCATTCTCGGTATCCTGATAATTACAAATCCTTCGTTAAGCCGGTTCAAAGACTACGGGTATTATGGTCGTAAGTCTGCTGATTTTTTTCTATTCTCGATCTATGAATCTGAAACTGACCATTATGTCGGTAGTCATGAATTGTGGCATCATTCATATATCGGTATTTTTGGTAATTTTATTTCGGTTGGTTCATCTTATTGAAGGAGTTGTCTTTGTCCGCACCAATTCCGTATTTTTGTAATGTAAACAAAATTTTATGCGAAGTGGATCAGTTAGACACCGTGCGAATAATAGCATATCGAAAGTCCTTTATCACGAGGTAGGGAGGTATCATATACAAGGGATAAACATAAAAGTCCGAAAAAATGCACCTATAATTCTATACAACCGTTTAGGAAGCTGTTCAGCAAGGAGACGAATACTTACTGAGTTATACAACTTTGGTCGCTTATCGTTCACTAACCTTCTTCGAGTGATTAGCGGGAGTAATAACCTTTCTGAGAAACTTCGATGGTTGCGTAAAGTCGGTGTAATAGAAAAAGAGGCGGGCAGATTCGGCAGATATTATCTAACACAGGAGGGTGATACAGAAGCATGGGAGATCATTCAACAAATACTAAGAGAATATTCCTCCGTCAGCTTACATTAGGAACGGTACGAATTATCCGCACATTGGCGGGCGGGGTATCTGAAAGGAAAACAGGTTTTTTGCGAGGTACACCCCAGAACTTTACTTTGTTCCGGCTTTCTTATCTTGTAAATTCCGGTTATACTGACCGACCCATTTCAAAAAACAGAGAAGAGTTATTCCTGCAATCTGAAATCTTGCAGGTATTTTAGCACTTCGAATATTCAAATGAATCTGTCCGAAAAAGGTGATAAACTCAAGAAAAGTGGCAATCTTTTGATTTTTCAACCGAAGGTGAAATTGGCAATAACATACGCAAAACGAAAGTAAAAAGTCATTATTCAAATTTATCGCAAACATTAGTGTATCTATGAGCTAAACGCATTTTGCTCGTCAAATTTAACCCTTAAACACCGTCTCATATTTTCCATTGAAATGTATAATAAAAAGCACATGAAAACAAGGGTCAAAAAAATTGAAAAAATCAAAGCCTGTAAACCCAACGTACATAAGGGTTTAAGGCTAAAATTTCACCAAATAAATGACAAAAAAGGGGTATAGCAGTTTGAAAAGCCCCTAAAAAGTGATCTGAACGCTACGTACAAAAGGGTTTCAGAGCATAAAAACAGGGTTAAAAGAGTTAAAAAATATGCGTCAGAACGGCATTTTTCGTACCTTGATTTTTTTTCTTCGATGTTTTTTTCAATCTTCTATGAATATAGCAAGTGTAAACCTTCACAGAAATAATTGTCCACATGTATGTATTCCGGCTGCTTATCACCCCTCAACCCCACCCCCCTCCGGCAAAACGAAAAACGAAATTCTCCGAACCGTACCAAGTCGGAGACCAAAAACGGGCGAAAAAATTTTTTGAAAAGGCGTGTGCATAGGGGTAATCCACTAAGTAACGGGTACGACCGTTTTTTTAGCTGTTGATCTTAGGTAACAATGGGATTGTAGTTCTTGTAGGTAAAATAAACTACTTATAAATGATCGTGGGAAGTAAACCGCTCAAAAGTAACCATTATCTCACTTTTTGTCCGTCTATCGTCATTTTGGAGGAAGAAAAAACGCTGAAAGCATTGATTTTACAGGTGTTTCAGGGTGTTATTAGGTAGCCCGTAGGGGAATCGAACCCCTATTACCAGGATGAAAACCTGGCGTCCTAACCGTTAGACGAACGGGCCATGATGTGAAAGAGCTTCTTTGAAAGCGGATGCGAAGGTAAACATTTTTTGGATTGCAAAACCACGAATTGCGTGAAACATTGAAAAAGTGATATCACACTTATCAACCTTCCAC
>JAHEYM010000407.1 GCA_023251595.1 Bacteroidota bacterium | reverse complement strand
CTGCTGTTTAATTCCTGAATATCAGTTGTCATGTCCATTTGGTGATTTGGTGATATGATGATTTGGTGATTGATTGTAGAGGCGTTGCATGCAACGACTTGAAGGGTTGAATTAATTTGGTTTTTGGGATGCAAATGTAAGAATATACAGGTAGAAAAAGGTAGGGCTTTAACAAATTTTAACGCCGAACTCCCTTCTCCTTTTTGGGAGAAGGGCTGGGGATGAGGGCGGGAAGGCTGGGCGGTGTGGGAGAAGGGTTTGGATGAGGGCGTCGAGGTTGGGTAGGGCACTATCAGATCGTTTTTTCCTTCACTCTTCTCCTTACAAATGCAATTAATGTCGCGATGACTATGAGCATAATTACACCTCCAATTATAACAAGAAACCAGGTCTTTTGCCAGAAAGGAGCTATGATGGTGAAGGTAAAAGCATCGCCTGTTTCGTTCATTATACCGTTTGCATCAGAGCCACGCATTTTGAATATATAATTGCCGGGTTTTAATTTATTATATTCAGTTTTTCCACCTGCAACTTCTTTCCAGTCCTTGTCGATTCCTTCCATCATACAAAAGAATTTATTTTTTGAAGGATCGATAAAACTCAATACTGCAAATCGAAATGAGAAAGAATTATGTTTATAATCGAACGTATCAACTTTATCTCCTTTTTCATTTTCGCTCCATTTATATAATGAATCGTTGACTTTCATTTCGCGAAGGAGAACCGTTGGTGTCAGTGACTTTTGGGTAGAAGTTTGAGTATAATTTAATCCCTCCGAAGTTAGTATCCACCAAATACCATCTACGGAAGAATAAAAACGCGATGGATATTTAAGAGTCTTTGATTCGGGAGTAACAACATGTTGTTTTCCAAATTCTTCGATTCCATCTTCAGTACTCAGCATGAGTGCGTAATTCCCTTTACTATCCTTTGTTTCACAAATATCGTAGCAGGTATTCTGAAATGGATTTGATGAGCTATATGACCACCTGTGCGTTTCAAAAGTCTGAGAAAACGCATCAAATGCTTTTAATCCGCCATTTACCGTTCCGACCCATAAAGAACCGGTGTGATCCTGATATATACAATTAACATTTTCATTAAATGTCGTGATACCGGAGTTCAGACCGATCCCTATTTTCATGAATTGTCCCGATAATTTTTCGTATAAAAATAAACCTCTTGTGGTACAAACCCAGAGACGATAATTTCTATCTTCTGATATTTGATTTATACTATTATTTGCTTTTTGAATAGTTGCGTCAGAGGACGTTTTATTTTCGTGGTGAATAAATTTATTTTGTTTGACATTAAATTCGTCCAGCCCTTTGCAGGTTGCACACCATATTGTTCCATCATGATCGCATAGCAAGGTAACAGCATTGTCGCAAGTGGGTGATTTGTTTGAAGTGTCGGGAAGCGAGAATAATTCGAATTTACCTGACTTTAAATTAAATCTGTTGATGCCTTCTCCGGTTGCAATCCAGAGATTACCGCTTCGATCAGCGGCGAGTGATAATATATCATTTCCGGCAACCGTATTCGCATTCCCTGTTTGATGATGATATGTTTTAATTTCGCTTCCATCCCAGCAATTAAGTCCGTTTGCAGTACCGATCCAAATAAAACCGAGACTATCTTTCACCATACAATAAACATTGTTGTCTGACAGCCCTTCTTTGGTTGTGAGAACTTTTTTCGAATTGTTTGTATCGCTTTGCGAATCTTTCTCTTTTTGCTTCTCCTGAGTGGCTATAACGCCAAATGCGAGAAACAGAAAGAGGATTGAGAAACAGAGTCTGATTGAAGGAAATTTTATACTTTTCATATATTCAGGAATAATTTGCGAAGATACTAACTTCGAATCAATTTCAACCTGTGAAGTCCTTGCATACAACGTCTCTACCAACCTATCAACCTATCAACCCATCAACACATCAACCTTTTTTCTTCGATCTTGGATGAAATTGAATAATTGCCGATCGCAGGAAATCGCGGTCGAGATGTGTGTAAATTTCGGTAGTCGTAATCGATTCGTGACCGAGCATTTCCTGTACAGCCCTGAGGTCTGCACCTCCTTCGATGAGATGTGTCGCAAATGAATGACGGAAAGTGTGGGGTGAAATGGATTTCTTTAACCCGATTTCCTTCGCCAGACGTTTGATGATAGTGAAAATCATCACCCTTGTCAGTTTACTCCCCCGCCGGTTGAGGAACAATATATCATCGTTTCCCGGTTTGATATCGACGTGATTGCGAACGGTACTGCGATATAATTGTATGAATTTGGTTGCAACCGAACCGATGGGAACCAATCTTTCTTTGTCGCCTTTACCGATGATTTTGATGAAACCGATTTCAAGATAGAGACAGGAAATCCTAAGATTAATGAGCTCAGAAACGCGTAATCCTGAGCCATAGAGTGTTTCAAGAATTGCCCTATTTCGCTCGCCCTCAGCGGAACTCAGATCTATCGCCTCAATCAGTTGGTTTATTTCTTCGAGTGAAAGTACGTCCGGAAGTTTTCTTCCAAGTTTTGGCGAATCGATTAGTGCCGTCGGATCGACCTCTGTGAGATTCTCCAACAACAAATATTTGTAGAAAGCTTTAATGCCAGAAATCACGCGCGCCTGTGTGCGTGGACTCATTCCCAGCTCGTTTACCCATGCAATGAAATCGCGTAGATGCTGTAGTTCGAGTTGGGCAGGGGAGAGGTTAATTTGTTTGAATTCGAGAAACTGAACCAGCTTCTCCACGTCGTGAACATAAGCTCCGACTGAGTTTGCCGAAAGTGAACGCTCGAGCATAATGTAGGACTTGAATCCTTTCAGACTCGATTTCCAGGTAAGCGTTACAATCATCTACAACACGGGGATAAGTGCCAAAAGTACTAATTATGTAGGTTTATCGGGGTTTTTTCCTCATAATTGCATACAAATCTGTTTTATGAAAATCACTATCATCAACGGTCCAAATCTTAATCTCGTCGGTATTCGCGAACCGGAAATTTATGGTTCCGATACTTTTGAGGATTTATTAATAAAGTGGAGAGACGAATTCCCTGAAATTAATATAGAATATTTCCAAAGTAATGTCGAGGGTGAAATTATTAATAAATTACACGAAATTGGTTTTAAATCAGATGGAATTATATTAAATGCAGGTGGATATTCGCACACTTCCGTTGCGATTGCTGATGCTGTTGCTTCGATAAAAACGCCGGTAATAGAAGTGCACATTTCCAATATATTTTCGCGCGAAGAATTTCGCCGACATTCATTAATAGCACCTCATGCAAAAGCAGTTATTTGTGGTTTCGGAACGGGAGGGTATCGGTTGGCATTAATAGGGATAAAAATCGGCGTTGACAATAAAAATTAAGCGCAAAGAACGCTGAGGAAATGCAAAGCACGCAGAGCGTGAATCCTGCAAACACACCCCTAACCCCTCTCAAGAGGGGAATAAATTTGTGGCCTTAATTTAATTTCCAAATATGAAGCATGAATTGTTCTGGAAGATTTTAGTCATTTTGCACTTTATCATTTTTGACCTA
>JAHEYM010000064.1 GCA_023251595.1 Bacteroidota bacterium | reverse complement strand
CTCCGAAGTAGTTCCTGTATTATTTAATTCGACGATACGTGCTGCAATTCCTTTCCCTATCCCTTCAAGCTTTTCGAGCTCAGACATATTCATTTCACATAATGGCTCCGGGATTCTTTCCACACGAAAACCAGCATTTATATAAGATCTGATTTTAAATTCATTTTCACCATGCAACTCCATGAGCTGCGCGGTTTTGCGAAAAATATCGGATATATCGGAATTGGTGAGGGTTGTCATAAGTCACACAACAGTCATTTTTGTTGATAGGTTGAAGGGTTGATAAGTTGAGAGGTTTTTATATTATATTTAATATTATTTTATTTTTACAATTGATAATATATTTTTAAAATCATCAGGTATGATTACTATTTATTCGGTAAAATCTGTTTATTTTTAGTTGAAATAAATTACCTTTATGCCTACGCATTTTTCAACCCATCAACCCATCAACCCATCAACCCATCAACCCATCAACCCATCAACCCATCAACCCATCAACCCATCAACCCATCAACTTATCAACTTATCAACTTATCAACTCATCAATACAGTTCCACTTCAAACTCCATCCTTGTCTGTATTCCGTTCATCTTCAACAGATCGTGTAATCTTTGATAATATATATATGTATCCCCCATCTGTTGCTTGATGATCATATCTTTTCCTTCACCCGAAAGTTCTTCCAATAATTTAGTAATCGGATCTTTTTCAAGTGGAAATTCTACCACCCGGTAGTCAGGAAGTTTTGCCATTTTAGCCGCGATTGCAATAGCAGTATCAATACCACCAAGTATATCGACCAATCCGATTTCTTTTGCATCAGTTCCGCTCCAGACCCTGCCTTGACCGATACTGTCAACAAATGCTTTATCGAGATGCCGACCATTTGCAACACGCGTAATAAAAGTATCATAAACCATTTCAACACTTTGTTGAATAATGACTTTTTCCTGTGCAGTTAAAGGTCGCTGGAGTGAACCTAAATCAGCCATTTTCCCAGTAAGAACCGTATCGGTTGTGATCCCAAGTTTATTTTTCATCAATTTCTGCGTATTAAATAATACACCAAAGACACCGATGGAACCCGTAATCGTATTTGGCTCTGCAACGATTGTATCCGCAGCGCATGAAATATAATATCCGCCTGAAGCTGCGACATCGCCCATGGAAACAACGAATGGTTTGGATTGTTTCGCCAGAATGGTTTCACGCCAAATCACATCAGATGCGAGTGCGCTACCGCCAGGCGAATTTACGCGTAACACAATGGCTTTCACTTTATCGTCCAATCTCTCTTTGCGAATAAGATCTGTCAAATTCTGAGATCCGATATTATTATCTCCGGCATTCCCGTCCTGAATATTACCGACGGCATATATTACTGCAATTTTATTATCGGATTTACTATCTTTTAATTCTTTCAGTGATTTCGAGTATTTAGCAGCTCCCACGAATTTATTTTTATCCGTTTTTCCCAAACCCGCTTTTGTTTTCAACATTGCAAGTATTTCATCCCGATAAACAAGTTCATCAGCCATCCCGTATTTCACTGCATCGTTTGAATTTCTTAACAGAAGACCGTCGGCAATCTCCTGTAGTTTTTCAACCGGAATATTTCGACTCTTTGAAATATTTTCCAATATTTTATTCCAGATTGCACCTATATATGCACGCGTTTGTTTCCGATTTTCATCACTCATTTTGTCAAGCAAAAGAGGTTCAACCGCGGCTTTGAATTTTCCGTGACGAATAACTTCCGGTTCAATTTCCAATTTCTCCAAAGCCCCTTTAAAAAACATTATTTCCGCACGTAATCCTTTGAAATCTATTCCTCCCTGAGGATTCAAATATATTCGATCTGCTGCAGTGGCAATATAATATGCAGCCTGAGAATAATATTCACCATAAGCAAAAACAAATTTGCCACATTTTTTGAAATTTATTATTCCATTTCGTATTTCCTCAATCGTTGCCATTCCTGAAGGAACCGCGCTTAAATAGAGAAAAACACCATGTATCCTATCATCCTTAGCAGCTTTTTTCAAACAGAATAAAATATCATCAAGTCCGGTACCTTCACTTGAACCCAATCCTGTAAAATCAAACTTTTCGAACGGATTATTTGAGGAACGTTCATGAACGGGTTTGTCGAGTTTCAGCATCAGGACCGAATTTTTAGATATTGGCGTTTCTTTATCAGCGCCTAGCGTTGCGAATAAAATGATAAGAAAAATGATAAACAGCACGACATTGGCTAGTATAAAGCCCAACATCGAAGCGAACATAAATTTAAAGAACTGTTTCATGGGTATGGGTTTCGGTACAAACGCAATGTTACAAAAAATCCTCTTTCGTTCGCACCTTGCCATGTAGTTATTACCTTTGTAGAGACGTTGCATGCAACGACTACTGATTTTCCGGGGAATTTGAGAAAACAAATATGGAAACAATACTTTTACTTGGCAGCAATTTAGGAGACCGGGAGAAATGGTTAAATTTTGGATGTACAGAAATATCGTGTCATCTCGGCAACATTTTAAAAAAGTCATCTATATATGAAACTGCCGCATGGGGAGATAAAAATCTACCGGCATTTCTGAATCAGGCAATAATTGTGGAGACTGCATTATCCACCTATAAATTATTGTCTGAAATACATAAAATTGAAGGAGAGACAGGAAGGAGTCGGACAGCGAAATGGATGCCGAGGCAGTTGGATATTGACATTTTGATGTACGGCGCAGTGATCATGAATGAAAATAGATTAATGATCCCACATCCATATATGCATTTACGCAGGTTTACATTGGAACCGGTAGTGGAAATCGCGGCTGAATATGTTCATCCGGTCTTTGGTGTCTCAATTTCGGCACTGCTCAAGAATTGTGAAGACCCACTCGAAGTCAATAGATTAAATAAGGTCACTAAACTTAAAAATCTGTTCTCTTGATCCACCAATATATTGCAATTGAAGGACCGATTGGTGTCGGAAAAACGTCGTTTGCCACACGTTTGGCCGCCGATTTTGACGGAAAACTGATTCTGGAGGAATTCGCAGATAATCCATTTCTCCCAAAATTCTATGAGAACCCTTCCAGATATGGGTTTCCGTTGGAGATGTCGTTTCTGGCAGAACGATTTATGCAATTTAAGATGCAGGGACTCATGCCGGAGATTTTCCCTCAATTTACGGTTTCAGACTATTTTTTTAGTAAATCGATGATTTATGCCGGTGTCAATTTGGCTGAAGATGAGTTTCGGCTCTATCTGAAGATTTTTCAGGTCATCTATCAGTTTCTGCCAAAACCCTCACTGCTGGTGTATTTGCACAATAATATCACGAATCTGAAGAACCAGATATCAAAACGTGGTAGGTCCTACGAAATGGGTATTACAGAGGCTTATCTTGCCTCAATTGATCAGGCATATTGGAGATATTTTAACCTTCAGCCGGATCTGAAAATTCTTGCACTCGATGTCACCTATCTTGATTTTATCCGATCCCCGAAACATTACGACCTAATTATCAATAAGATAGAGGACGATTACCCTACGGGGATAACAAGAATTGCTTTATATCCCCCGGAGTAAAAAAAAAATATTTTTTTCAAATAATTTTTTTGTCGTTTGAAATTTGTTTAATATTGCCGTCTGAATTCAGACATTTAAAACCTTTAACATGAACACTAAAAAATTACTTCTAAGCATCGTTGTTTGCTTGTTTTTAACGAACTCAATCTTCGCGCAATTCCCTCAGCGTAAGGATTTCAACACTTGGGCTGTAGGTATCCAGTTTGGACCTAATTTCTTTTTGGGAGACGTCTCGGGTGGTAAATATGCCGATACGACTGTTGCAAGGGATATTGGTCGAAATGCCGTATTCGGATCGATCAGCAAAGGTCTTGACTTTAATTACGGGCTTGTTGTCACTAAAGCTTTTTCACATCTCGTTGGTTTTAGCGGTGAGTTAGGATTAGGCCAACTCAAAGGAGAAAAAACATTCTACAAGTTCTCTTCCAATATTAATTATGAAGCATCCGCTTCTGCAACCTTTACAGTTGGAAACGTTTCGTGGATATCAAGAAAAGATAATGTGAATCTGGTAACCAAGATCGGATTTGGTCTCATGCAGGTTACACCGATGAGATATGATATGGACACTGCCCATGCAATGGGTGCGAGTCAGGTGGCTGTTCAGGTCTATCACAGAAAAGCAGATCCCACTGATGGAACCGTTCGCGAGGCATTTGTTCCCATCGCAATTGGTCTTACCTACAATCTTTCACGCCATTTCAATGCATTCAGCTATGTAAATTATCGTATGATCTTATCTGACCGTGTCGATGGTTCTGACCGTTTACATGATGGTGCACAGAGCACAACGAGCGTATTTACCAACAACGACACTTACGCATACCTACAACTTGGTCTTACCTACATCTTTGGTAAAAAAGACAAACACATTGATTGGGTGAATCCGGTAGGTTCTATCTTCTCTGAATTGAAAGATATAAGAACACAAATCGGTGGTCTGACCGGTGATAAAGACAAAGACGGTGTTGCTGATATTTATGACAAAGACAGCAATACTCCGGAAGGCGTTAAAGTATATGGCGACGGAACTTCTGTTGATTCAGATGGTGACGGTGTTCCTGATTATCAGGATGCTGAACCCTTCACAGCTAAAGGTGCCAAAGTTGACAACACAGGAAAAGAAGTTGATACAGACGGTGACGGTGTTCCGGATAGCCGTGACCTGGAACCTGGAACAAAAACCGGTACTTTAGTTAACTTCCAGGGTAAAACAATTCCTCTTGGTAAAAGCGATGACATCCACAACGGTGGTGAGACCGTTGCATCTGATATTACAAACGCATTCCTTCCTTCTGTGTTCTTCGAAACAGACAATGCTGTTGTTGAATACAGAATGTATGAAGTTCTTGCAAACGTAGCAAGAGTGTTGAAAGCTAATCCAAAAGTTAAAGTTACAGTTGTTGGTAATTGCGATCAATTTGCCTCAGAACAATACAATCAGGCGCTTGGTCAAAATCGTGCGAATAATGTAATCGATCACCTTGTGAAAATTTATGGTCTCGATAAAAGCAGATTCACTGCCGAATCAAAAGGAAAAGTTGATCCTTTAGCTAAAAACACCCTCGATAGCACAAACCGTCGGGTTGATTTCAAACTCGGCAAGTAATTATATTCTACACGTTTAATCGTGTAATCAAAAACGCCGTCTTGCCTGAGGTAAGGCGGCGTTTTTTTATTGCTACATTTTTATTTGCTTTTATTGAAGCATTCCCACAAAACAATACCTGCACTGACCGCAATATTCAGAGAATGTTTTGTGCCGGTTTGTGGAATTTCGATGGCACCATCTGCATATTGAAGTAGTTCTTCCCGAACACCCATCACTTCATTACCGAAAACCAAGGCATATTTTTTTTCAGGAATCGGAGAAAACTTATTTAATTTAATAGAAGGTTCTACCTGTTCGATTACCATTACATGATAACCTGAATTTCTCAGTTCAATAAGGGCTTCTTCTGTTTGGTGAAAATATTTCCACACCACAGAATCTGTGGAACCCAATGCGGTCTTATGAATTTCGCGATGCGGGGGACAAGCAGTTATTCCACATAGATATATAGCTTCTGCAGAGAATGCGTCGGCGGTGCGAAACACTGAACCTACATTGTTCATGCTTCTCACGTTGTCGAGCACGACAATGAATGGGATTTTCTTTGACTTCTTAAATTCACCAACACTCAATCTTTGTAATTCAGGATTAGAGATTCTTCTCATATAATAATGTTAGATTATTCCCAACCATGAATGGCTGGGTGATTCTATTTTGCCCTAAGATAAAGAATGATGGGCTTATCAATCAATTTTGTATTTTTACTACCCTTTTCAAAATATGTCCGCTTCCGTAACAATTGTCGAAACACCTTTAATGAAACAATATCTTGCCATCAAGGCGAAATATCCTGATGCATTATTGTTGTTTCGTGTTGGTGATTTTTATGAAACATTTGGCGAGGACGCGATTAAAACCGCAGGGATTTTAGGCATTGTACTCACCCGAAGAGCTAATGGCGCCGCAAGTTACGTTGAACTGGCGGGATTTCCATATCATTCTCTCGATTCATATTTACCTAAACTCGTTCGTGCAGGTCACCGCGTGGCAATCTGCGATCAACTCGAAGATCCGAAACTCACAAAAAAAATTGTCAAGCGGGGAGTAACAGAATTAATTACTCCGGGCGTTTCTTTCAGCGATAAAATTCTGGATCATAAAACAAATAATTTTCTCGCCTCCGTCCATTATGAAAAAGATATCGCAGGCGTTTCGTTTGTAGATGTTTCAACAGGAGAATTTCTTGCAGCCCAGGGCAGCATCGCATATATAGATAAACTACTCCAAAGTCTCCGCCCGACCGAGGTTATTTTCAAAAAAGGAAATCAAAAAAGATTTGCTGAATTACATGGCGATAAATTCTATACATATAAATTAGACGAATGGATTTATCAAACTGACTTTGCTACAGAAAAACTATTACAACAATTAGGGACTACATCACTCAAGGGTTTTGGTATCGATGAAATGAATCTTGCGATCATCGCTGCAGGTGCAACGATTCATTATCTCTCGGAAACGCGGCAGGAAAATCTGAAACATCTTTCTTCAATCTCACGTCTCGACGAAGAAAAATATGTCTGGCTCGATAAATTCACCATGCGTAATTTGGAGCTGGTCAATACTGTAAATGAGTCTGCAAAAACCTTATACGATATTCTCGATCACACGATCACTCCGATGGGAGCAAGACTGCTGAAACGATGGATTGTATTGCCTTTGAAGGAAATTGAGCCCATCAACGAACGACATGATATAGTTCATTTCATTCTTCATCAAAATGAATTTAAAAAAGAATTATTCAAACTAATAAAACAAGTCGGTGATCTTGAACGGTTAATTTCAAGAGCAGCTATATTGAGAATTTCACCACGCGAAGTAAGACAACTGGGAAGATCGTTACAGGCAATTGCGCCCCTGAAAAAACTTTGTGCGGAAACCGGAAATATATATTTATCTAAAATATCTGATCAATTAAATCCATGTTCAATTCTTTGTGAAAAAATCGATAAGGAATTAAAACCTGATCCGCCCGCAGTAGCTCAAAAAGGTGGAATTATTGCTGAAGGTGTAAATAAAGAATTAGATGAATTAAGATCTATTTCATTTTCCGGAAAGGATTATTTACTCACCATTCAACAAAGAGAAGTGGAGAGAACAGGAATTACTTCACTTAAAGTGGCTTTCAATAATGTGTTCGGATATTATATTGAAGTTACCAATACACATAAATCGAAAGTGCCACCCGAATGGACGAGAAAACAAACACTCGTAAATTGCGAACGATATATTACAGAGGAATTAAAATCGTACGAGGAAAAAATTCTCGGTGCTGAAGAAAAAATTCTCGCTATAGAGTTAATGTTGTTCGAACAATTTGTAAAAGACATCGGGGATTATATACAGGCGGTTCAGCTCAATGCGGGATTATTAGCAAGACTTGATTGTCTGCTCTCACTTGCTGAAGTTGCAGAAACAAATAGTTATGTACGCCCCGGTGTGAATGACAGCGCAATCATCGATATTAAAAATGGCCGTCATCCGGTAATCGAAACATTATTGCCTGTTGGCGAATCCTATATCACAAACGACATTTATCTCGATAACGATTCGCAACAAATTATCATGATTACTGGTCCGAATATGTCGGGCAAATCAGCATTATTACGACAAACTGCGCTCATCGTCTTGATGGCTCAGATAGGAAGTTTTGTTCCTGCATCATCGGCAGAAATCGGTTTGGTCGATAAAATTTTTACACGTGTGGGAGCCTCAGATAATATTTCTTTGGGTGAATCGACTTTCATGGTTGAAATGAATGAAACCGCGAGTATATTAAATAATCTTTCCTCCCGCAGTTTGGTCTTGCTCGATGAAATTGGTCGTGGCACGAGCACGTATGACGGAATCAGCATCGCGTGGGCAATCGCTGAGTATATACATGATCAGCCCGTAAATCGCGCGAAAACATTATTTGCGACCCATTATCACGAGCTGAATGAGATGGCAGAAACATTACCACGAATCCGTAATTATAATGTTTCCGTAAAGGAAGTGAACAACAAAATATTATTTGTGCGAAAACTTGTTCCGGGTGGATCGGAACACAGTTTTGGAATTCATGTAGCACAGATGGCAGGCATGCCTGTAAAAATTCTTCAACGTTCGAAAGAAATTCTATCTCAATTGGAGAAATCGCACAGTCACCTCGACCACACAACTAAACCTGATAAAGATTTACAACTCAGTATTTTTCAGCTCGATGATCCGATGTTGGAGCAAATTCGCGAAGAGATTTTGAAGACTGATATCGACACACTCACACCCGTTGAGGCATTAATGAAATTGAGTGAGATTCGGAAAATGTTGAGAGGAAAGTGACGGATTCGGTTTCAGGATCAGAAACGGTAAACTGTTAACAGGTTACCGTTACTCAAACAGAAACTGTTAAAGTACCCGGGGCGGGAATCGAACCCGCACGGTCGCAATGACCACAGGATTTTAAGTCCTGCGTGTCTACCAGTTCCACCACCCGGGCGGGTTCGAGCGAGAGACGAGGCTCGAACTCGCTACCCCGACCTTGGCAAGGTCGTGCTCTACCAAATGAGCTACTCTCGCTAAATTTTAGGACTGCAAAGATAGAGATTTTTTGAATTCCAAGTCGTTTCAGTACTAATTTTGAAAGTTCGCCGGCTTTCTTCCCGTCTTTTTCCTTAACTTTGGGAGTCTGAAAACGTTGACCAATTGTCTTTAACTCAATCCTGTTAAAAGATACACAACTTTAACCAAGCACTCAAATGAGCGTTGCTCTTAAAAACTTACCACACTATACTTACGATGATTATTGCCAGTGGGAGGGTAGATGGGAACTTATCGACGGAATTCCATACTCGATGAGTCCGCTTCCCGGGTTTCATCATCAGGATTTGAATCTAAAAATTTGCACTCAATTGACTGAACTACTTACGAACTGTGGTGAGTGCAAAGTTTACATGCCGATTGACTGGAAAGTTAGCGAAGATACCGTGGTTCAACCCGATGTGAGTGTTATTTGTGGAATTCCAAAAAACGATCAATATCTTGATTTTGCACCCTCGATTGTATTCGAAATTCTTTCTCCATCCACATCACAAAAAGATAAAACCGTTAAATTTGAAATTTACAGACGGGAAGGCGTGAAATATTATATTATTGTTGATAGAGACAAAAATATTGCAGACGTTTTTGAACTCAAGAATAAAAAATATAATAAAATCGTACAAGCGAAAAATCAGACAATTCCTTTCAAAATTAAAAAATGTTTGGTGAATTTTAATTTTGAAAAAATCTGGTGACTAAAGTATTCAAGAAAGTTTAGAAAAAAACAAACTTGATTTACTTTCCTCTCCCGTTTTCAGCAAATTCGCTTGCCTTTTGTTTTGCAACTGCAAACTCCTTTTTCACGTCATCCATAAGTTTGTTGAATTTGTCCTTCAACGATCCTGTGAGATCATCAGCTTTCCCCATCATTTTTTTACGGGTTTCACTTCCTTTGTCAGGAGCAAATAACACTCCTAACACGCCACCAATTGCTGCTCCGATCAGTAATGCACCGATTACTTTTCCTGAATTTCCTGAATTTTCCATTTTGTTGTTATTAATTTAAATTGGATTTCTACCCTGACTAGCCCTTAATAATACCGCGATCACCGGAAAGATAAATAGCAGATGGATCATCGGACCAGCGCTGTACCCTATAAACCCGATTACCCAAACAATGATGAATACTATTGCCATTATATAGAACAAATTTTTCACGATCAAACGCACACCAACATTTTAGGATACAAAAGTATCGGTTTGCAACTCAATTTAAAATGATCAGCATCAACATTTTATTTGATGTAAAACGCTTCTACTAAATGGCGTAATTTTCCTTAAAAACAGATTATTTCTTCTTCTCCTTCGACGAAACCGCGATGATCTGAATTTTTCTTTCCAATGCTGCATTGCGGCTGTATACAGAATTTCGCACATCGTTCGGATTATCGCTTACATCGGGATTTGCCTGTAATTCGCCAATGTCTTCTTCACCAAAAACTATCGTGCCGCCTTGTGTTAAATTCGAAATGGAATCGCTTGCAACTATATAGGGTTTGAATGCACCATTCTGATATTCATTAAAATAATTCCGTAAACTCGAGACACGTCTCTTTGCCAGATTTACATTATATTCTGTGGAAGCGAGCGGACTGCAATACCCTTTCATCGTTACCGTAACTTTTCTTCCTTCTCTTAAATTTTTTAACGCGAGTTGAAAAAATTTATCCAGATCGTTATATCCCGCAGTTACATATTCTTCAAAAAAATCGGCGATATCCTGTTCCGCTTTTGTTTTATCCTCTGTTTTCAGACCTGAACTATATTGTTGTTTATATAATTCCACCATTTTTATATATTCATCGTAAGTGGCTTTATACGTTTTTGTTGTGATGATATTCATCGTATTGTTATCGGGCTCATCGTTATGAAAATATAAAGTCAACGGCACCAATAATTTTAATTCTTGTTCCCGATCTAACGGTTTAATTTCCATAATCACAGAATCTTTACCCGGGAAACGATAGGAATAAATGTCGTTGCAGCAAGTTTCACCCTTAATTGAATATGCACCCTGACGGTTAGAAGCAAAATAACCATAACGACCGGTTTTATTCATTGTAAAATAAACATCGTTTGCTTTCGTATTGAACGGGAACCCGATGTTGATGGGATCTTTCCAATTCTTCAACGAATCGCTCCAGGATGTTTTGAAAATGTCAAATCCACCAATTCCTTTATACCAATCAGAACTAAAGAAAAGTATTTTAGATTTTTCGTGATAAAAGGGTGTGATTTCATTATCGGGTGAATTTATTTTCGGTCCGAGATTATGTGGCTTGCTCAATTTATTCGATTTATCGAAGGGAGCGTACCATATATCGAGTTTGCCTTGTCCACCGGGACGATCCGAGACAAAATATAAAATTTTATTTCCTTTTTCATCCAATCCTAAATTTGGTTGGGTCGAGGTATAACCCTTCATGTTTATATTGTCGTCAAGTTTGACTGGTTTACCCCATCCACTTTCGGTCCACTCACTCAAAAAGATTTCACAAATAGTTTCACCCGGATTCTCCTTTTTCGGTGTACAATGCGTAAAATACATCTGTTTCTGATCGGATGAAATGGTCACATTTGCATTATGTACTAATGGGGAATTAAATAAAGTATCGAGTTCTTTCGCATCTGACCATACCGAATCCTTTTTGTGAGCCAGATATATTCTTGAAAGATTTCCTGCAGTGCTACCATTGTTTTTATCATCGCGGACGGATGAAAAATAAAACAGAGAATCGTTTTTCTCAAAGCCTGCAAAATCTGCAAAGACAGAATTAATATTTTCACCCGGATGACGGACATCAACATGAATGGAATCGGCCAGAATCACCTGTGCAAGATCGCAAGCTTCACTCTCAATAAATGATTTCCTTGTATAATAATCATCTTTCTTTTTCTTGTTCTTTTTGTAATATTTATCGAAGAGCCTTTTAGCATCTTTATATTTTCCATTCTGTTTTTTCATCATTGCATTCCAAAAGACGGCTTGCGGAAACTGCGTAGTCTTATCTTTCAACATCACATAATTATACGATTTCTCTGCTGTTTTATAGTCGAGAAACATACGACATGACTCAGCATATTTGTAATGGAGTTCTATTAAAGAACTATCCATTGCCAGTGCTGCTTTGTAATTCAGCGCGGAGTTGGTATAATCTCCGGCATCAAACATTTTATTGGCAACACGAATATATTGTCTGATCGTTTGTGCAGGTGCGATCCCAAACATCAACAAACAAAAAAGAAGAACGAATCTTCTTAGAGATATACCGGGCATATATGTTTGTGCTCGTTTATCGGAATAAATTTCCTGAGAATATAAACCAATGATAATTCAAATCCGCCTCTTCCGTTGCTGGCAGGTTTCAATCCAGAAGTATTTATGTCGTAACTGAATCCGAAATGAAAATCTTTAAAATCAACGCCGGTACTCAAAATTACCGCATCACCAAATCGAAGATAAGTACCCAGATAGAATGCTGAATTATAGCCATATTTCGTCGCCATAATATATTTCACACTTGCCCCGGTAATAAATTCATGATATTGATTTTGTTTTTCATAAATAAAAGAAGGTAGCACATCTATTTCTTTATGAACAGG
Source organism: Bacteroidota bacterium (assembly GCA_023251595.1). Lineage (GTDB taxonomy): Bacteria > Bacteroidota > Bacteroidia > AKYH767-A > JABDAW01 > JAHEYM01. The sequence goes on along the minus strand of JAHEYM010000064.1, from coordinate 518 downwards.
GAATTGCATTTTGGCATGAATCGTAGTTTTCGGGTGAAGACTGATATCTGCATTATTCATGAATGACATATTCGGTCGATTGACATGAGCGAAAGAAATACCCAAATTCCCTTTTAATCTTTGCGTGGGTTTATAGTACCAGTCAATCCCTGGAGTAATATCATAAAAGATCAATGCGGTTCTGTCAAAGTTTTCTCCCGTACTCATATTGGGATCATAACTATCTCCATTCCATTGATCATCGAAACTGAGATTTGTGGTATTAAAAGAACGTTGCCCAACTCCGGCACTTAATCCGGCAGATAACAAATGCACCGAATCTTTTGACATTTTCCTGATATAATTAAAAATCATATTCACCTGAAAAACACCCATTCTCGAGTCACCTGCTTTGTCATTATTCACAACAATTCCTCCGCCGAAAGAAGCATTCTTCAATCCTTTCATTGCAATCGGTCTGTCGTACGAAAGCGAAATGGTTTTATATGGAAGTGTTACTGAATTCCATTGATTTCTGT
>JAHEYM010000063.1 GCA_023251595.1 Bacteroidota bacterium | reverse complement strand
TCGGCTCGACGAGAATATCAATATCGCTTTCTTCAGAAGCTTCATTTCTTGAATACGAGCCAAACACTGCTAAACTTTCTATTGGATATTTGTGTTTGAGTTCAGGTAAGGCTTCTCTCAATATTACCTTTATTTCGTAGAGTGTTTGTATCATCAGAAAATCAGTTCTTTCATTGATGAAATAGTTTTAGCTGAACAAAAATACAATTTTTCTAAGTGATGAACAATATCGAATGCTTTTTATCTCCTCATCCCCGACCCTTCTCCCACGGGAGAAGGGAGTCCGACCTCCCTCTCCCATGGGAGAGGGACCGAGGGTGAGGGCAGGGGTTAGCACTTATCTCTCTATCAGAACTCTCTGCGTTTTTCTGCTTCCATCAATTTCAACCGCTATCATGTAAATTCCATTTGAGAGAGAACCCAAATTCAACAGAATAATATTTTTGCCGGGTTTGATATTTTGTTTTGAAGTTATGACCTGTTTCCCGATAGAGTTATATATAGTTACCGAACTGTTTTTACTTTGTTTGGGTGAAGTTAATTCCAAAAACAATTCATTTTCGGATGGATTCGGATATGCTGTGACTTCAAAATTAGTTGCATTATTTGGATCATGAATTCCCGCTCCCGGCATGGTAAACGCATTTAAAGAGAATTGACCAAATGTGGTTATGTTATTATTTGTTGAAAATTTCAAACTCGAATTGTTTCCGTTCAGTGTATATACATCTGCCGTATCATGAATGCTACCCCAGGTTGTTCCATCATCATTTGCATTTCTTGTATATACATAATAACCTGCAGGATTTGTGAGGGGCAGGGTCGGCAAACCATTAAAAACAATACTATCGATTGTGCTGAATGTGTTGTTATTTCCATAATTATTTATCACCCAATATTTATTCACCATCGGATAGGGATTTGCATTCTGATCGGGATGATAATTCAATTTTGAAACCCAAACATCACCATCCGGATATATAGAACCGCCTGCAGTTGGGAAAGCGATTTTAACATCTGTGCCTGCAAAATTATTAAGTCCACCGGAATTTATAGTCAATTTTGCACTGATACCACCTGCGAACGGACCTGTCGATACTGCGCGTACAGCACCCGATGTGAGCGTTGCATGTCGCACACCTGCTCTGTCTAACACCGGTCCGGAAATCTCATTGAATTGATAATATGCAACAATACTCGGATCGAACGTTGGTGTTTTTGTGAGATGACGTAATGCTCTTATTTCATCAATAGATAGAGATCTGTTCCAAAAACAAACTTCATCTATTAATCCTTTAAAAGTGCGGTTCGGATTATTATTATCGTTACCTATATATGTAGCTGCATCAAATGCTTCGGGATCGTATGTGTTATTATCTGTTGATGCGATGCCGTTTACATATATAGTTGCTGAAGTTGGTGTCATTACCAATGCTACATGATTCCATTCATTTGGTGTTACGAATAATCCTGAAGAATAATTATAAAAATTCGCGTCCCAATGATATTTCACCTCATAATTCGCCATGATACTGATTCCGTTGCAGCTTGTTCCACCTCTCGTAAAAACGACTCCCGCCCAATCATGCTGCGTCGCATCCGGTTTTATCCATGCAGAAATTGTGATGGTATTTGAATTCAGATCGAGACGGGGCACACTCGCATAATTTCCATCACTGCTGATTGATACGGCACTTCCCGGAATAGTATCTGCTTCACACGCATTACCTAGTACATTTACTGTCACTGATTTTGTTTGTACGACAGAATTTTGTGTTACAGTTAATGTTGCGTTGTGAGCGCCGAGAGTAGAATACATCACTCTTGGATTGCGAATGTTTGTTGCACTCACGTACGAAGCTCCCGGAAAACTCCATTGCCATGCAACTAAAGAATGATTCACAGCAGAAAAATCATCAAAATAAAAAGTATCCCTCATACAATTCGATTCCAGTTTATCCACTGTCGGTTGAACCACAGGGTTTCCATCTTCATAAAAATCCACTTCCCAAATACCTCTGTTTCCAGCCGTACGTAATTTGTTTTTCATGTAGAATGGTTTTGTAGTCAGTGGTTTATATTCAGCAGGGAGATTGGCTGAAAAATCGACCCAATCGGCCATCGAATTATTTCTGTAAAAAACTTTTGCATAATCTGCAGAGGTTATATAAACGCCCCCGTCAGTTCCAGCCTGGTGATTGATAATTTGAAAACTATATGAATTGATGGTTGGTGTCGTAAGGTTTATCCACGTTGCACCTCCATCAGTAGTTTTAAAAACCTTGAAATTTGAGGAATTATATTTGGAAGTTATCCATAGTATATTTTCATCCAGATAACTCACCGATAAAGATAAGTTAGTAAAAGAAGTTCCGCCAGGCAGACCTAAGATAGTCCATGAAACCCCGCCATCAGTGGTTTTATATAATTTAACGCTTGTTGAAAGATACATCGCCAACGGATTACTCCTGCACACCTCAAACTTTTTTACCCGTTGATGAAAATTATAAATCTCTGAAAATGAAACACCGCCATCAATGGATTTCCACAAGCTGCTGTCTTTACCTATATATATATAGTTGTAACATTCCGGGTAAAATTCCACTTCACTGGCATCCCATCCATACCCGTCTTCATTGGGGTATAGATTAAATGCAAAATCACTTTTATTACCACTGAATGTTCTCGGAAGCACGCTCGCACCAATGTCCGAATGCGCGACATACATATCTCTACCCACCATACCATAACCCGTACCCGCTTCACCGCCACCCAGACGTAGCGCCTCACCAGCAGGATATCCATCGTACATAGCGGTATTGCCGTTGTGATATCTGCCGCCTGTCGCCAAATCTTCGTTCCATCCCTGACCATAACCCCAATAATCAGAACCATAAATTCCTTTGTTTCTTGCTGACCAATTCGCAGTATTTGAATAGAAATCTGTCGAATAATTCAATCCACCGTCGGTTGCAATCCATGCATCGTTCCCGATCATTTTCATTTCCTGTACATCAGGATGCAATGTAAAATTTCCGCCATAACCACCGATGCGTGTAAAGGTATTTGCAGTATCCGTAGATTTGTAGGCTGTAGTAGATCCGACAATAATTTCATTTGGATTTATCGTTGAAGCCATAATGCTCAGATCATAATAACCTTGTCCATTGCTCATTCCGAAGGGAGAACTATTGTCACCCTGTAAACTATTTTGGATACCTGTACATGTGTGAACCCAATTACTTCCACCATCGGTACTGCGTAAAATAATGGGAGCAGCAATTGAGCTTCCCATCAACAAAACGGTATATATATAGTTAGTATCGGCAGGCGTAACGGTCATTCTACCCGCCGTCGATGCTCCTACAATCCAGCCATTATTTATTAAATTAAATGTCATTCCTGCATCGTACGAACGATAAAATCGCACCAGCGTGTCGGCAGACGGTTTTCTCAAAATAAATATTGAACTATCTCTTAACGGACTGGTTTCAATATCATAAACGGCACCAGTCATCCCCGTCACTAAAGTAAAATTAATTCCCGCGTCTATCGATTTATATAATCCGCTTCCTCGCGCAATAAAAAGAATATTGGGATTGGAAGGGAAAATGGCAATGTCGTTGCAAGCCAGTCCGGATGCGGTATAGACAGCATTCCATGTACCTCCACCATCAGTAGTTTTATATAAAGAATTTGTTCCTGCTGCATACACAATATCCGGATTGGATGGATCGATTGCGATTGCCGTTATCGTGCCTAATCGGATAGTATCAGAAACCGAAATCCAATTTAATCCTTTGTCGATCGTCTTAAAAATACCACCTGTTTCGGGACAAGCATATAATATATTTGGATTGGATGGCGCCGCATCAAAAGCGTATAAATTTACCTGCCAGGGAATTGAAGGTTGCACGGCATCACTCCAGGTAGGCTGAAAAGTCTCGATGGGACCCATCAAAGACCATGTGCTTGAGGGACTTCTCGAATTCGATGTTGCATTGTATTTACTTGAAGGATTATTTTCCGGCTTTACAATTGTTCCATCTTCCTGAACGTATCGTTCATTTTCAATCATCCATCTTTTATAATATTGAGTGTACGTAGTTTTCTCAAATGTGTGTAATTTATAATATAAATTAAATGCATCTTCGATCTGATGCGCATTCGTCACTCCATCGTAAAACAGATTCATCCACTCCGGCATTTTTGGAGATTTATCGGGTAAATAAAGCGAGTTTGTTTTTTGAGAAAACAAATTAACAATTGAAAGAAAGAGAGCAAAAATTAAAAATAGTTTTTTCATGGTATTAATTTTCGGTATAAAATATAGATATTTTCTCCCTTCCCTTTTTGGGGAAGGGTTAGGGATGGGGTCATTTACAATCGACAATACTTTCAATCGGAACTGAGTACATTCTTAATTTAGAAACATATTGTCTGCTGAAGCTTCCGCTAAATATTACACAGAGTGAACCGTAGGGCTTGCTATAAAACCATGCGTCGTTTAAACTGATTTTGCTGATTTTTACCGGTTCTCCAAGTGAAGTTTTAATTTGGTCCGGACTTTTGCCGAACAGTGTTTTATCTTTTGTTCCTTCATGCCATTTCCTGAATTCAAAACATTTTTGATCGCGATAATATATGAGTGAATTACTACAAACACTCCAAGTTACATGATAGCGACAATTCACCGTTTTACCCATATAAATATCATCGAAATAAGGCATCTGATTCATAATTTCATCAGCGGTGGATGCGACAGATAAGCCGTCTACCATACCTGTTTCATAATCAACAGGGATTTCTTTTATTTTCGTCAAAAGATCATATTTTGTGTACAAATCTTTTTCTTTCTGCGTACCTTTTGGCTGTTTTGCTTTAATCCAGCCAAGATATATTTCTGAAAACTTCCAATCTTTACCCATAAATTTTCTGGGATATGAAACCAAAAAATTCAAAAAATCGATGACATCTTTTGCGGTGGTTAAGTTTAATATTTCATACGCTGTTTTACCGGCGTAAGGTCCTTCTGTAACCAGAGGTGTTCTCTGAGTCACCATCGTTGCGGAAGAAGATTTTAAATCCTTCAACAAATTCTGAATTTGGTCCCATTCATTAAAAACAGTTTCAGGTTCTTCGTCCGGCGGTAATATTGTTTCGTCGATAGATGAATTTAATTTAATCGCATCATCACCGACCAAATATAGAAAAGTTGGGGAATCTACTTTCATTGGCGCACCCGAAAGTTGCGCCAGACCGCCTTCTTCTAGAACACAAGCGCCCGGGTTAGGATAGAGGTGAAGTGTGAGAACATCATTCTCATCCTCATCTACTTCGTTACTTGATTTTTTTATTTTATAACGGGTTTGCTGACACCACTTACCTTTATCTGTATATATTGGGAAGAAGGTGATACTGTCATCCGCTTTTGGATAGTGATCTTCATCCATGCCCGCATTGTATGGAATAGTAATATCAACTTCAACGTCCGCATCTGTGATTTTAACGTTGGTCAGAATAAAGTACTGATACCTCGTGGTGTCGGAAGTCGGAAGCACAAAATCGTTCCACTGAGAGAAAACGGAACCGAAAATTCCAAAAATCAAGAAAATCGAACTGATTAATTTTTTTTGCATACGTAGTAAGAATTTTAAATTAACAATTTATCTTTAACCTCCTCCCCACCCCTCCCGACCTCCCCAAATGGGGAGGAGCTTTGGGGAGGTTGGGTGGGGCGGGGAGGTTGGATGGGGTAGGGCGGTTGCATTGGGTCATTTACATTCCGGAATATTCTCAGGCGAAACCGAATACATTCGGATAATAGTTACGCGTGGTGGATGATAAGATTCAGTATTGAAATTCATTTCCAGAGTGCCATAAGATCTTTTATATCGATATGCAATTCTGTATGCTTTAATAATTTGATCAGGTTCACCTAGTTTTGCTTTTATCTCCATTTCATTTTTATCGAAGAGGGAAGTATCGGATAAAGCTTTATGTGTTTGAGTAATTTGAAAACATTTTTGATACGGTAAATAGGTCAATGAATTTGCTCCTGTTGACCAATCAACAGCACTTAGACATGAGAGGTAATCCATTTTCCTTTTCGTATTATAAAAATCAAATTTCGACAGATAATCACTTGTAGGTAGAGAGATCGTCTCGCCTCCGACAGTGCCACTTGCTATATCAAAATACAGATTTTTAATCTTCATCAACATAGGATATTCCGTAACGAGTTTAAGATCTTTCATTGTACCTTGAATCTGTTTGTTCTTAATCCACGTCATAAATATTTCATTAAATTTAAATTGCAAGCCCATGTATTTCCCGGGATATGAAATCATGAAATGCAGAAAATCGATCACGTCTCTGGCTGTAACGATATCTAATATCTGTGAGCTGGTTTTGCCTGTAAATGGTCCCTCCGTCATAAAAGGCGCCGTCCGACTCGCTAAAACGGGTGATGTTGCTCTCAGATCTTTTAACAGTGTTTGTATGTAACTCCATTCGTCAAAAACAGTATAGGCTCGAATTCCATCAGGGAACATTTCTTCTCTCGATGCATCCATTAATTGTATTGCGAAATCATCTATACGATACAACAATAAGCCTTTTCCCTTATTCTCATCTTCCTGAAGACAGGCAACGAGATCACCGATTATTAATTTACAAGCCTTTGGATTGTTATATAATTCTAAAGTTATAATGGCATCTTCTTCATCCGTGTTCAAAGTTGCTTTCTTAATCCTGAATTTGGATTCCCGGCACCAATCAACTTGTTTTTGAAATACTGAATAAATTAAGACCGTATCGTCATTTTTAAAACCGGGCTCATCTATATCACCCGGATATATTCTTATCGTGAATGTATTTGCTCCGGAAATTATTGTATCTATCGGCAGATAACAATATTTCGTGGGGCCCTCAGGTTTGGGATCGTCATCATAATCTTCCTGCGCAAAAACCGGAATGCTAAGCAAGCTTAATACGAGTAAAAATAAGATTTTAATTTTCATTGTCAGGAGTGTTCCTCCCTTCCCCTCTTGGGGAAGGGCTGGGGATGGGGTTATTTGCATAAAACAATATTTTCAGGTGATATTGAATATAATCTCACCTCAGCAATAAACAGATTCACAAATTTCATATTAAAAACAAGATCGAGCGTTCCATACTGTTTTTTGTAAAGATAATGCTGCAGATCACCCTCTTTAATAATTTTATCGGGTTCACTACGCATTTTTACGGTAGCGTCCATCTTTAAATCAAAGACCGATCGGCTGACAAAATCGTTGTGATTTGATTCGGGCTTAAAATATTTTTGAGCAGGATAGTATTTAATATCATTCGATAATACACTCCAATATATATTATCATTACAATCAGAATTCTTACTGTAATTCACTTCATTGTAAAACGGATATTTTTTTAAAATTTCTCCGGGTGATGAAACGCTCATTCCACCTATCAATCCTTTTTCAATATCCACTGATAATAATTTCATTTGCAGAAGAGAATCATATTTTGTATATAAATTCATATCTTTCAAATTTCCTTTCGGCTGATTTTCTTTAATCCATCCGAGATACAAATCCGAAAACTTCGTGGTCTTACCCATATATTTTCTTGGGTATGAAACTAGATAATTCATAAATTCGATAATGTCTTTTGGTGTTAAACTATCCAGAATCACGGAAATTGTTTTCCCTTTGAATGGACCATCAGAAAGGAAAACCGGTTTATCAGAACGTTTGAGATCCGCGTAAGACTTCAAATCTTTCATCATATATAAAATAGTCTCCCATTCGTGTTCCACTTTTGAATCAGGTAAAAAGTAAAGATAAAGAACCTCATCCGAAATAGATGAATTGATGTGAATGCAATCATCCGCAATCCGATACAGAAATACCTGTTTATCCGTTACCGGTTTAGCTCCGGCAAGCTGTATTAAATCTCCTTTTTTCGGGAGACATGAATTCGGATTTTCCTGCAATGAAAGTGTTAAATCCTCTCCATCATCATGGTCAGCGGCCTTTCTTATTGCCGTCTTTATTTTGAAATGCGCTTCACGACACCATTTTCCTGAATCAGTATATAGTGGGAGGAACGTAACACTATCTCCCTCTTTCGGATATGGATCCTGTTCGGTTCCGTAATAATGAGGCTGATATATTATTACCTCAATGTTCCCGTTTTCGACTTTCACCTCCCGAATGGGGCGATAAACGTAACGCGCATTTCCAGCGTTCGGAAGTTCAAAATTAGTTGACTGTCCGATGACCGATAGTGAAATTCCAAAAATCAAAAAAAACAAGGGTCTCATTTTTCTTTTCATTTCTCTAAGGAATTAATATTTTATTAATCATTTACATTCAACAATTTCATCAGGTGAAAGCGGATATATTCTTATTCGGTTTGCCTTGTTTTCTCCGGTAGCAAAAATAAAATTCATTGTACCATAGGAAACCTTGAAAAAGTACGAATCGTCTTTGTCTTCTTTCGAAACTATTACAGGTTCACCAAATACTTTTTTTATTTCATCTATTTTTTTCAGAAAAAGAGATCCGTCAACAATTCCTTTATGACCGGTTCTTATTTCCAAATACTTTTGTCCGGGACGCATCATCAGCATATTTCCACAAGAAAACCAATGCACATAATCGTGGCAATTAGGCGTTTTACTCAGCCAGCTATCATCAAAAAATGGATATTTGGAAAGCGGGTCTTCCAAAAATGAAGAAAGATTTATTCCTCCGACTAATCCTTTTTCCAAATCAACCGAAATTATTTTTGTCATTTTAAGCACTTCATATTTTGTATATAAATCAACTTCATTCAAATTTCCTTTAGGTTGATTTGCTTTTATCCATCTTTCATATAATCCTATAAATCCCCACGAGTTCCCCATTAATTTACGGGGGAATGAGACCGTGAAATTCAAAAAGTCGATTATATCTTTTGATGTTGCTTTTTGCAGAATCTCAGAACCGGAATATGATTTCAAATCTCCCATTAATTCCACGATAGCTTCCCATTCCTGAAATACACTATTTACACCATCTTTACGTGGAAGGATAGTAGTGCCTGATGAAGAATTAATTTTTATCGCATCGTCTCCAATGAGTTCGAGAAGCAATTTATTATGTCGTTTAAACAAGCTTGACAATTGCACCAAATCTCCTTTTTGAGGAACACATTGTTTTGGATCATTATATAACGACATCCATACTTCATATTCGTCTTCATCATCATCCAATGAATAGCTCGATTGTTTAATTTTATATTGCGATTCACGACATCCTGTTCCACCTTCAACAAAAACAGGATAAAAAGTAACAGTATCGCCGGATTTTCGACAATGATCCTTGTTCATTTCGGAACCTGCCGGAAGAGTTACTTTTACAACGGTCGTCGAATCCTTCACCTTTACTTCTGTCACTTTAAAAAAAGCTTGACGAAAGTTTTCGGGGTTTTTAATCGCGAATTCGTCCCATTGCGAGAATGCGCATGAAGTTATTCCGGCAATAATAAAAACGAAGGTTAAGCTCAGTAGCTTTTTCACATGAACACGGGCAAATTCGTTTGCGAAGTTACAAAATCCTTATCTTTGTGAAAGAACCTCACCCTAAACACTTAATCTTATGTTCCTGCAACAACTTTACACTAATTGTCTCGCCGAAGCCGCTTATTATATCGAAGATAATGGCGAAGCGATCATCATCGATCCATTGCGCGAAACTGCTCCCTACCTCGAAATGTTGAAAACGAGAGGTGCAAAACTCAAATATGTACTGGAAACCCACTTCCACGCCGATTTCGTTTCCGGTCACGTCGATCTGGCAAAAGCTACCGGTGCCGTAATCGTTTTTGGTCCCGGAGCTAATCCCAATTATCAGATTCACGAAGCGACTGACGGCGAAATTCTCACTGTTGGAAGTTTGAAAATGAAAGTGCTTCATACGCCGGGTCATACACCCGAATCGGCTTGTTATCTTTTGTTTGATGAAAATGGTCTTGAATACGCAGTTTTCTCCGGAGATACTTTGTTTGTTGGTGATGTCGGCAGACCCGATCTTCTCGACGGTGACGGAAAGATGACAAAAGAAATCCTCGCCGGAATGATGTACGATTCACTTCAAACGAAAATAAAAACATTGCCCGATCACGTCATCGTTTATCCGGCACATGGAGCCGGTTCTGCCTGCGGTAAAAATATTGGGAAAGAAACATTTTCAACCATCGGCGAACAGAAGAAAAATAATTACGCGCTTCAGGATTATACACGCGATGAATTTATTGCGATTTTAACAAAAGGTTTAAATCCGCCGCCGGCATATTTTTTCTCTGATGCTAAAATTAACAAACAAGGTTATACCGGCATCGATGATTTGATGCACAAATCGATGATGGGTTTATCTCCGCTTCAAACAAAAACAGAGACCGATGCGGGTGCGATAATTCTTGATACAAGAAATGAAAATATTTTCGTGAAGGGATTTATTAAAAAGTCAATCAGTATCGGATTAAATGGTCAATATGCTATATGGGCGGGAACACTGCTTCCTGTTCAAACAAGATTGGTGTTGGTAACAGAAACCGGTAAAGAAGAGGAGAGTATCCGTCGCTTAGCCCGAGTGGGTTTCGATAATATTGCCGGTTATGTGGAAGGTGGATTTGATGCTTGGAAAAATGCAGGAATGCCGATAGACGAAATTAAATCAGTTACTGCATCAGAATTCGAAAATTTATATAATGCCGGTAATATAAATATACTCGACGTAAGAAGAGTGGATGAATATGATAACGGTTTTGTCCGTGGCGCAATAAATATTCCGCTCGCGAAAATGATAAACGAATCAGGATATCTGAGCGATAATACGACTGCCGTTCATTGTGCAGGTGGTTATCGATCTGTTATTGCCTGTTCTATTTTAATGAGAGAAGGTCACAACGATTTAGTTAACATTGAGGGTGGCTGGGGAAAAATAAAAGAAACAAAAATTCCCGTCGAAAAAATGCAGATCGCTTAATTATTCAAGACCATGAAAAACAAATTATTGCAGTTCCTCTCTGCGGTTTTAATCTTGTTTTTTATTTCTGCCTGTAGCAATGATAATCCTGCTGATAAAACCGATAAAGTTGAGAAAAAGAAATCGGGGAAAGACGACTCCACCACTATTGCAAAAAGAGGTTATGAAGAAGTTGATGCCGCTAAATTCAAACATCTGAGGGATAAAGACGAAGGGATACTTCTCGATACCAGAACAGCCGAAGAATTTAAAGAAGGAAGAATTGGCGGCTGTGCACTTCTCGATATGGACGACAAATATTTTGATGCGATTGTCGATAAATTAGATAAATCGAAACCGGTTCTTATTTACGGAAAAAATGCTAAACGTACAGATGCCGTTGCCAAAGCAATCAAAGCCACAGGAGTGCAGAAAATATATTTGTTGAAGGGCGGAATTAAAAGCTGGGTCGAAGCCGGCTATGCAATAGAGAATTAAAAACACACCCCTGCCCCTCTCGAGAGGGGAATAGAGTTGTGGGGTCATTTAATTTTAGCGTATTTTTTTTAATTTAAATATTTTTAGACAAATCTACGTACTCGAAATTCCCCTCTCGAGAGGGGACAAAGGGGTGTGTGCCAAAACTGTCAATTAAAAGTAATCCCTGCATACGCTTATGAATATGCAGGGAATAAAAAATTTAAAAAGTTTAGTGTAGCACCGAAACTTTCTTTGTGATCACATTTCCATTCGATTTAATTTGAAGGAAATATATTCCTGCCGGAAGTTTACCTGCATCTAATTCAGTTTTCTGTTCACCAGATTGTTTCATTTCATCCGTCACAGTCAACATTTTATTTCCAACCATATCGAATAAATCTATATGTATATATGAGGAAGATGGAAGAGAATATGAAATTGACATTTTTCCATTCACCGGATTAGGGAATAAATTCAGAGAACGGGGTTCAATTGCAGAACTGATTCCGGATGGAATTGCAGGAACCACATTGACCTGAACCATCGAACTCATACGAGCTAGATACATACTATCGCAATAAGTTGCCGTACATCCTGAACTGTCGGTAACAGTTAAACAAATTGTGTAGAAACCTGCCGCTGCATAAGTATGGGAAGGATAAGGAAGAGAATCGTAACTCCCATCGCCCCAGCTCCATAAATAATTTCCCGGTGTATTTAACATCGGACTGCAAAGCGCCCAATACGTATGTGTTTGAGTGGAATCTGCCCACAGTTGGAAATATGCGGAACAGGTTGGATTTGATATATAGGAAACAGTCATCGTGGTCCCGGAAGTACATCCATTCGCATCTGTCATTACAACAGAGTAATATCCCGGAGCAAGACCGGAAGCTGTTGCTCCCGTACTAACAGCCGGCGTCCAGCTATATGTATATGGTGGTGTTGCGGTTCCGGAATAAATAAAGTAGGTGGCAACACCGTCTGAGCAACTGCTACAAGTAGCATCTGACAGTACATTTCCAACAATGATAAAACAATTTTGACCTGTTACGCTGATTGTTTGACAGATGGAACTATTACATCCTCCGTTTGAATCAGAAATCATTAAACACACAAGGTAATTTCCTGGAGTTGTGTAAAAATGAGAAGGATTTTGAGCAAAGCTATAATTGCCATCTCCGAAATTCCAGTGATAATTGGTCAACGGCGAAGTTCCTGTCGAAACATCCGCAAATAATATTGTATTCGGAGAATTTTGAGTCCAGAGAAAAGCTGCATTACATGACGAGGATTGAATTACAACAGAATCGCAATATGAACAACCATTTCCATCCGTTACGCAGAAAGTGTATGTGCCATAACCGAGATGGATCGCTGGATTGGTCGTTTCACCATCTCCCCAAAGATATGTATATACACCA
>JAHEYM010000406.1 GCA_023251595.1 Bacteroidota bacterium | reverse complement strand
TAGGGTGAACTTGAAGAAATAGGTTCGAATGATGCAGGATCGAGATACTGTGATAGGGTGTCTCTCACATATATATTTATTGCAGTATCGCTTCCGGTGTTCTGAAAATTAATTTGAAAGGTGAGCACATTGCTCGCTGTTATCGTATCCGTAGTAACAAATCCATTTGCGGGATAATTTACAGATTCAACTTCCTTAATGTTCGGGTCAAAGGAATTAACGACCGGACGGCATTGTAAACCCGAATTGTTAAAAGCGATACAGTCATTGGCGATCGTCGAAACAGCAACTCCGGCACACATAATTTGACCAATAACTGCATTGCACGAAACAGAGTCAGTAATTACCAAATTAAAACAATTTCCGGCATTTAGTGTATCAATCAGAAATTCCCAAATATTACCTGAGGTATTAACCCCGGGAAGATTCGCACTTAGAAAGATTACAGAATCAGGCAGGGTAACCGTGGCAGTAACGTTATATATATCCGTTATAAAATTGTTGCAGACAGGGATATAGTAATGATTTTGGAAACACCGATGAAGGTTGAAACACCCGATTCCGACGCTCAAATCCGTACAACTCAGATTGATAGTATCAGCGAAATTATTATTCGCTGAAACATTTCCATACCCCGAAAAAGAAACCGGAAGTGTGCCGTTTCCAGCAGGACATGACTGTGGCCATAAATTGTTAAGAATTTGCGAAACTGTAAAATTGCCGGTTCCGGTATAAGCGTAATAATTTCCAAGGGGATCGGCGTACGCATAGATTGGTCCGGGCGAGATCTCTACTACATGAAGGCCCATAGTGGTATCACCCGCGTCTGCTATACAATTCATATTATTATCAATAAAAATATTTCCGGTTATTAAATTAAAATTACCACTTGATGAGCATCCACTTATTGGAATAAATCATTTTCCGTCATTTGTCGCTGACCATTGGGTGGGATAATTTCGTCCTGGAACACAGTTGGCTGACGTTCCACTTGCATTCTGAATTCCTTCGATAGCCGCCCCACCGTTCCAACCTGCACAAATATTTTTCTCCCTAATAAATATTTCGATGATATTTAAACCTTCGTAAAGTTTTACCTGACTGCTCAAAGTGAGTGAAGTGCAGCTAAACATATCGACAGAATCGTACGAAACTGTAAAAACTCTGTTCGGCGCCATCCCCAATGTCTCATACCGGATAACACCTCCGGCGGGTATGTACATGTCTTGCATAGGAACCATAATACAATTCATCGGCAAAGAAGAACTTGGAATAAGAGTGCCAATAGGCCATTGACAATAACCATTAGCATCTGAGACATTAAATGAGATCACTCCATTTGCACCGATGACAACTGCGGGGTAATAAGTCCCGTAAAAACAAAAGCCAAATCCAAGCGGAATGACTGGTGAAAATTGGTCGTCGTTCAGTAGAATGGAAGTTCCTGAAGTAAATGAAGTGGGATTGTACGGAATCGAATTAACCGTATAATTTTGGGCTAACAGACCTACTGAAATAATCGACAAGAATAAGCAACAAAGTGAAATTCTTCTAAGGGAAATCGAGATTGTTTTCATGGTGTCAATTTTTTTTTCAAATATAGGTTATTTCAATCAATATTAAAAGGATATTTTCACCAAAATTATCTTTGAGTCTAATCCTTTATACACCTCACGCTGAACCCACTTTGCTGTGCTTCGCTGAGTTTCATGGCATCCTCTCCCATACAACTCATATAAATCATCCAGGAAAAGCCCTCTTCATTCTCGGTTGCTGACCACCAGTGACCACTGCTTCCAAGATTATCGAACTTCGCCTCCGGATAATCTCTTGAACCACCGGGTAAAGCAGTAAAACCCTTCGAATTCGTAGCTCCGGCATTGGGCTTATGCCATTTATCCGTTGACTTTAATTTGCCGGCTGCTATGTCCTTTCCATCCAGAAATTTGAACAAATCCGACCATTCTGAGTTCGTCGGAACGTGCCAACCCGTGGGACAAATACTTCGCTTGTCATTTACTGCAAACCAATTATATAACCGACCATAATCCGTTATATTCTTCTTATCATTATTATAATTGCAAAATGCTGCTGTTTTCAATTGACTCCATTTTAATTCATCTGAAACATTAAGAATTGTATCGCCATTGCGGAAGTGAGCCGTCTTCAGATTTTCTACCATCCACACCTGTTTCCCAATGGTTACTGTATGATAAACATTACCGTCTGTGTCAATTACTGTAATGCCTGTTTTGGGTGAAGTTTTATCTTGATCTTTAGGAGTCGGAGTATTACAACCTGTCGTTATTATAAGTAGGATTAACACGACAGCAAACGGATAAAATAAAACTAATGATTTCTTATTCGGTTTCATAAAATGGATAATTTGAGAGATGAAATTATTTCACCCGCAAAACTAAGCAAAATTTTTGAAATCTCATTGTTTAATGACAACAAGTTTTGTCATCAAAGGATTTGAATCATTCAAATCAATTTTCATAAAATAAAATCCGTTGGCAAGCGCATTATTTTCAATTATAAAAGACCCTTTTTCACCATCGTTCTTAAAATCTGATATCACAAAATTTCCTTCCAAATTGTGACCAGTTAAATCATATAAATGAATATCATTTTTTGTGAAAGATGTATTTATATTGTTGAAAGAAACTGTGGTGGAATTAGAAAAAGGGTTGGGGGAAGTGTGTAGAGATGCCGGGTTGAAGAAAGTAGCTACACCTGATACATTTAAAGTATCTGCAAAATTATTATTCAAAGAAATATTTCCATACCCTGAAAACGATACTGAAATAGAAGCGTTTGCTGGCGGACAGACCTGAGGAGACAAAGTATTTTGCATTTGAGAGATCGTAAATGTCCCAGGAATAGTATGGGCACAATAGTTCCCAAGTGAATCTGTATAAGCATATATCGGTCCTGGCGATATCTGAACAAAATGGACTATTGGTGTAACTTCTCCAGAATCATAGAGACAATTCATATTATTATCAATAAATATATTTCCTGCTATCCGATTTAAATTACAACCACTGAAGGGAGTAAATCTGACAGCATCATTTGTAACAGCCCACTGGGAGGGGTAATTCCGTCCCGGAACCACCTTAGCATAGGTGGCGCCTGAAGACTGAATGCCTTCAATTGCAGTCAGGCTATTCCATGATGTGCATATATTTTTCTCACGGATAAATATTTCAATCACGTTCGAACCCTCATATAGTTTTATTTGACTACTTGAAGTAAGATTTGGACAGCCTTTCATTACGACTGAATCATACGTGATTATAAAAACCCTATTGGGGAATATTCCGGTCGTTTGATATAAAACTTCTCCCCCATCGGTAAGACTTAATCCTTGCCAAGGTGTCATAATACAATCCATAGGATCAGTGCTTGAGGGAATAGAATCGAACATATACCAAGGACAGTTCGCATTTGCAAGTGTGACATCAAAAGAAACAATGCCATTAGAACCAATAACTAAATAATTGTGATAAACACCATACAAACAAAAATCGAATCCTATTGGTATGGAAGAAGAAAAA
>JAHEYM010000062.1:10970-12986 GCA_023251595.1 Bacteroidota bacterium | reverse complement strand
CAGTTCGTAACACAATCGTGTGACTGTGATGTCGAAAAGTTCCTTACCGATCAAAAGACGCTTACTCATCGCGCAAAAGTAGTTAAAAGAAAAAAGCCCTCCATCGGGAAGGCTTTTTTCTTCAAATGATTAATTCTGAAATTCTGATCATTCCGGTTTAGAATCAGTTTCAGCAGTTTTCTCAGTGTCTGTATTTGCTCCTGAAGAGGACTCTGTTGAGTTCTCTTCATTAAAATCCAGCTCACCGGTTTCGCTTTTACTTTCAGTTTTCTTCTTGGCCTTTGCAGTTTTCTTTGCTGCTTTAGGTTTTTCTTCTGGAGAATCATCAGAGCCTTGTGCACTTGGTACAGATGGGACTTCTGCGACACTTGTTGCTTCCTTAGAAGAGGCGACGCTGTCTTCGGTTGATGTTGCCGATTCCACCTTAGCGGTTTCTTCAAGTGCAGCTTTTGTATCTTTCACCTTTTTCAGATTCACTTTTTCAGTATTCTCCATTTCAGTTTTTAGAGCCGAGAGAACACTGATATCGCCAAGAGTAGATTTCTCAAGCGTATCCTTCATCTTCTTCGCCGTTTTGCGAACAGATTTGTCTTCCGCCTCTTTCTTATCTTCTTCCGATCTCTCAGCCATCTGTGCCTGATCTTCAGCTATCTTGCTGTGAGAAACCACGATACGTTTATTTTCTTTGTTGAATTCAATCACTTTGAATTCCAGTTTGTCGTCAACTCTCGCATTGGTTTTATCAACACGAACGATGTGTTTAAGTGGAGCGTAAGCTTCAACACCATAAGGAAGTGCGACAATAGCACCTTTATCTGTTAGTTTGATAATGGTTCCTTCATGCACAGAGTCAACAGGGAATACAGTTTCGAAGATATCCCATGGATTTTCTTCCAGTTGTTTGTGACCCAGACTCAGTCTGCGATTTTCAGCATCCACTTCCAAGACTACGACTTCGATCTTGTCACCGATATTGCAGAATTCGGAAGGATGTTTGAATTTCTTCGACCAGGAAAGATCGGAAATGTGAATCAGACCATCTACACCTTCTTCAAGTTCAACGAAGACACCAAAATTAGTGAAGTTTCTAACTCCAGCCTGATGTTTAGAACCCACAGGGTATTTAGTGCCGATGTTTGTCCAGGGATCGGGTGAAAGTTGTTTTATGCCAAGAGACATCTTACGATCTGTACGATCGAGCGTGAGGATTAGTGCTTCCACAGTATCTCCCACTTTCAGGAATTCCTGAGGACTGCGTAAATGTTGGCTCCATGACATTTCAGACACGTGAATCAAACCTTCTACACCGGGTGCGATCTCGACAAAAGCACCATAGTCGGCAAGTACAACGACTTTTCCTGAGATTTTATCACCGGGTTTGAGATTCGCATCAAGTGAATCCCATGGATGAGGTGTAAGTTGTTTCAGACCTAATGCAATACGTTTTTTATTTTCATCAAAGTCGAGAATAACGACTTTCACTTTCTCATCTAATTTGAGCACTTCTTCCGGATGAGAAATTCTTCCCCATGAAATGTCGGTGATATGGAGAAGTCCGTCAACACCGCCAAGATCCATGAATACACCATAAGAGGTGATGTTTTTCACAGTCCCTTCAAGCACCTGACCCTTCTCTAATTTAGAGATGATTTCAGCCTTTTGAGTTTCGAGTTCTTCTTCGATCAGAACCTTGTGTGATACGACAACATTTTTGAATTCATTGTTGATTTTCACAACTTTGAATTCCATTGTTTTTCCAACAAAGACGTCATAATCTCTAATCGGTTTAACATCGATCTGAGAACCTGGTAAAAATGCTTCGATACCGAACACATCGACGATGAGACCGCCTTTGGTTCTGCATTTCACATATCCCTGTATAACAATATCTTTTTCGAGAGAGGCATTGATCATATCCCACGATTTGAGCGCGAGCGCTTTTTTGTGAGAAAGGATCAGTTGTCCGCTTTTGTCTTCTTGTGTTTCAACATAAACATCAACATAATCGCCTACTTT
>JAHEYM010000062.1:10536-10960 GCA_023251595.1 Bacteroidota bacterium | reverse complement strand
GAAGCCGATGTTGATAATCACATCCTTGTCGTTCATGTGAACCACAAGACCTGAAACGATCTTCCGTTCATCGACCGTGGTAAGAGTTTTTGTGTACATTTCCTCCAGACGGAGGCGTTCTTCGGGCTTGTAGGTGTCCCAACCCTTGTTCAGGGAATCCCAGTCAAATTCTTTTGGTGGTTGAATTGGTTTTGGTGCTTCAGCAACAACTTCAGCAGGCGCAGGCTCGCTAACGTGTTGTGTTTCAGTTTCTTCGGTTGTTGATGTATTTTCTTCAGTCATTGATAATTGGTGATGAGTAAAAATTTAGAATTGGTTAAACTTAATGGACCTGCCCTTTCGCAAAAGGAGTGCAAATTTATAACATTAAAACGTAACCTGCAAAAGGTTTTTCGATTATTTCCGGATTCTAACTAAGAGATAC
>JAHEYM010000062.1:0-10526 GCA_023251595.1 Bacteroidota bacterium | reverse complement strand
ATACCGAAAAGAAGAATTTCTTCACCACCATCATCAAAAGGATAGGAGTGGTTTTGCTCCGGAATTTCGAGCCGTTTGTACGTTATTTGTGTCAAGTCCGGCTTTTCTGAAGTATATTTTCCATCACGGGTTTCAGAAATGAAGTTTAATAGTGCTTTCGCATTTTCACCATCAAACTCCACTTTTATTTTTAGCGGTTCGGTCATTGTTTGGTTATTTGAAAGTCAGGGAAATTTTATAATTATTTCAACTGTTGTGTTTGTACGACGGGATTAGCTATTTGCATCGGCAGACTCTCAACATAAGCGACCCCTAAATGGTTTTCAACTATTTTAGTAGCTGTGCTATTCGCAAACGTGTGCATAAATGAGTGATGAACGGTGAGTATGAGATCTTGTAATTCGTTATCACATTCCATATCCACGACTGAGACACCAATCTCTCTACATTTGTCTTTTGGAATATGGCGGGCGTGTGATTTATTTGTCTTGTGATCGCTGAATTCTTTCAAAATTTTTCGCGTTTTCCCTTCATCTCCTCTGCACATGTTTCGTTTAAGCCAATCGAAAGCAAGCTTTTCAGACCAATCAATTGAGTTTTGACATGCTCCAAGAAAAGTAGGATGGTATTTAGAGATTATCACTTGCCATAGTGGTGATGCCTGAGGATTAGCTTTAATATCGTCTTTCGCTTTCTGAAATTCATCGAGAACAGCTTGACACGCCACACCCCCCATCTGGGGATCGATCGGTCCGAGATTCGATTGTTTGCCCATGATTATTTCCCTACACGATAAGGCCATCATCGTACCCGCACTCATTGAAATTTGCGGAATGATTGCACGGATATTATTTCCAAACATCTGATTAAGATAATCGACTATACTCTCTGTTGCGCCTAAATCTCCGCCTGGCGTGTGTAAAATAAGATCGAGGCCCTTACTTCTGTCAAGTTTATGAATACACAGCATGAATGCGTTCTTGTCCTTATCATTCACAATTACATCGATTGCATTTGATCGCTGCAACCAACCTGAGTAGTAAGCAATCACATTTCGACCGGTCTTCTTTTGAATTTCAAGAATATACTTCCTACGAACAACATCCAAAGCATTAGGGATGCCTCTTTTCGCTTCAAATTGTATTTCTTCTAAAACTTCTTTCCAATTGGGCATAACTAAAACCCAATCACAGGTGAGGTATCAGTCGATGTAATGCTGTTCGGACTATCCTGATACAAAGAAAATTTGATGATGAAGTCTCCCGGATTTGCCCATTCATGGGGAGGTGAAAAGGGAACGTTCGGCTTCCTGTAATCCTTCATCAGTTTGCTATAATCTTCCTCAAAAACTTTTGGTTTTTTTTCGTCTTGAGTTTTCATCGGATGGATAAATTTGGTTGAGATTGCAAATGTACAAATAAATATTAATCACAATAAGTGTCGGGATTGAGAAAAGGATTTGTGTGCTGCAAAGATTCAAAGGCGCAAAGATATATATGTTTGTATTTCAGAATTTTTTTTCTTGGCGTGTTCGTGCCTTCGCAGCCAATTTATTGCTTTTTGGTCAGCCCCTACGAATGTTTTTTCAAATGTTCCGCTACCTCTTTCATTAACCACATCGGTGTAGAGGTTGCGCCGCAGATGCCCACTGACACTGCATTTTCAAACCATTCGGATTTTATTTCTTCGACTTCGGAAATGAAATAGGTATTCGGATTTGCTTCCTTGCAAACTTCAAACAAAGCCTTTCCATTTGAACTCTTTTTTCCACTCACAAAAAGTATCACATCCGACTCGCATGCAAATATTCTGAGCTGTGGTTCGCGGTTCGAAACCTGCCGACAAATCGTATCGTTTGCAACGAAATTTGAGGTGTCAACTTTACCCTGTTTCTCTAATACAGATTTCTCAATCAACTCTTTCATCCGGTAAAAACCATCTGTGCCTTTTGTTGTTTGCGAGAAAAAATAAACCGGTTTGGTGAAATCAATTTTACTTAACTCTTCTTCTTTGCTCACAATAATGGCGCGACCGTTTGTTTGTCCAACAAGCCCCTCCACTTCTGCATGACCATTTTCGCCGTAAATGACAATTTGTCCTCCGTGATCTAAAATTTCATCATAACCATTTCTTACACGGTTTTGAAGCTTCAACACAACGGGACAAGAAGCATCGATCAATTCGATGTTGTTCTTAATAGCAACCTCATACGTTTCAGGCGGTTCACCATGTGCACGAATCATCACTTTACAATCGTGAAGATTTTTGAGATCATCATGATTGATGATCTTCAGACCTTTAATCCGTAATCGCTCAATCTCTTTGTTATTGTGAACAATATCACCCAAACAATACAAAGACCCCGATTTCTCGAGTTCATCTTCCGCCATCTGTATCGCAAAAACAACCCCGAAACAAAATCCGGAATCAGGATCGATGGTGATGCGCAATGGCGTTTTTTCTATCGTTTTTATTGATTCTTTTTTGAGGGTTTCCATGAATTGAATGTAGCAAAAGTACGACAATAAAACGACTAAACCGAAATTTTCGAGACAAGATCCAGAACGAAATCCAGTTGCTGTTCCTGGGTAAGTGCTGTATTGTCAAGAACAATGGCATCATTCGCTTGGCTCAACGGACTCACTTCCCTGTGCGTATCCTGATAATCTCGTGTTACAAGATTGTTCCGAACTTCCTCCAGACTTACCGCTATTCCTTTTGATTTCAGTTCTTCGAATCTCCTCTTAGCTCTCACTTCCGGATCAGCAGTCATGAAAATCTTAAGCTCAGCATCCGGTAGAACAACGGTTCCAATGTCTCTACCTTCCATCACAATGCCTCCGGTTTTCCCAAAATTTTGTTGCATTTGGACGAGCTTCTCACGCACCATTTTGATCGCTGAAACAGGACTCACTCTTTCCGATATTCTCATTTCGCGTATCTCTTTCTCAACATTTTTTCCATTCATATACATTTCAGAATTTCCTGTAATCGGGTCGATTTTGAATTCCAAAACAATATCACCCAAAAGCCTTTCTATTGCTTCTAAATCTGTCAGATCATTAATATTTTTTTGAAGGGTGAAAAGCGTGAAAGCACGGTACATGGCACCTGTGTCGATGTACAGAAAATTTAGTTTTCTTGCGAGCGCCTTAGCCAAAGTACTCTTCCCGCAGGAAGAATAACCGTCGATCGCGATGTTTATTTTTTGTGAGCCCAATACTCAGTTAGATTTGTTGTGAGAGAGAATGTACTTGAAGCTCCCGCCAGGGCATATATTGAGCGCGCAAAGGAAAGATTTAATTCTGAAATCCGTAGCCCGAACCCGAATGAAAAACCAGCCATTGCCGGTCTTGTATCAATCCTTAATTCTCTTCTTCTGTCATAGTTGTAACCGAACCGAATATGAAAGCTTTTCGATAGCATAAATTCTGTTCCTAAAATCACATGTCGCATCAGTTTGTCCATCGTTCCAATGGTGACCTGAGTTGTGTCTCCACTCACCGGATCAACAATTGTTGAATTCGCCGGATCAACGTAAGAAAGATCATATTTCTCCAAATGAGTCAAAGTCAGACAAAGTCTTAAAGGCGTGTGTTTCATCTTTTTAGTAACACCTGCCTCAATTTCAAATGGAAGAGGTTCCGGATTACCATCAGTGTAAGTTGTGAGTTGCTTTCCAACATTTTTCACTACGACAGATGCACATATTTCTCTGGTACGATTTGTATAGCTGGTGGCAAGATCAATAGCAAGACCGCTTGATCTGAATTCTTCTAACGCAGAGTAGATATATTTAACATTCGCTCCGATAGTGAAGTTGGTATCCAATGCCCTTCCCCAACCAATATGCATTGCATATTCAGAAGCGGTGAATGTGCCGGTCTGTGCACCAGTGTTATCTGCTGAAAGAAAATCGCCATAACTCATGAATTGAATACCAGCATCGAAATTTCCATATTTAGCGAATGAATGTCCGAATCCCGCGTAGCCATACCCGATTCCGGCAAAATAAGAAACGCCATTGAGCGAGAAATGATTATTCGTAGTGGACGTAAGCAACGATGGATTTTGACGGCAAAGTCCAAGATCGTCGTCATTCACTGTGATGAGTCCACCACCGAGTGCCGCTTCCCTGGCGGTCACCGGAAGATTCAGAAACACATAAGTGGTCGTTCCACCGTGCTGGGCGAAGGATTGACTGGTGATTAGTATAGTGAGAATAATCTGGAATATACTGGTTCTATACATTCGTGGTCGGGTTGATGAGTTGATAAGTTGAAAGTCCCCCTTTTGGGGGATTAGGGGGCGGGGACAGCCGCGATAACGGAAGAATTAATATTTAGTTGTCCTCTTCTGCAGCGATTTTTACATGAGTTGGTTCGGGGGCTTCATTTATGTCTATGGCGTTCGCGACTTTATCCTTCGACAACGCAATGTTAATGACGTCGATCATGTTGGTTACATAATGAAACTTCATATCTGAAATATAGTCACTTTTGATCTCATCAATATCGCGCATATTCTCGGTGCACAGAATGATTTCGGAGATGCCTGCACGTTTGGCTGCGAGAATCTTTTCTTGAATTCCACCGACCGGTAAAACCTTGCCTCTCAACGTAATCTCACCTGTCATTGCAATTTTTTCTTTCACCTGTCTTTGAGTGAAAGCGGAGGTCAACGCGGTCAACATCGTGATACCCGCAGATGGTCCATCCTTCGGTGTTGCTCCTTCCGGAACGTGTATATGGATATCCCATGTATCTAAAACTTTTCTGTTGATTCCGAGTTGATCGCAGTGCGATTTCATGTAAGCTAAAGCAATTACCGCTGATTCTTTCATTACATCACCAAGATTTCCGGTTAGAGTCAACTTGCCTTTCCCCCTACTCAAACTGACCTCAATAAAGAGAATGTCGCCGCCTGTTGAAGTCCACGCGAGACCTGTGACAACACCGGCCACTTCATTCCCCTGATATCGATCTCTGTGATAAATCGGCGCACCAAGAATGCGTACGATGTCTTCTTTCGTGATGTTGACGTTATATTTTTCACCAATGGCGACTGATTTCGCCATTCCACGAATCAGCGTTGCCAGCTTTTTCTCAAGTCCGCGAACACCAGATTCATTCGTATAATTTTCAATCACGAGTTCAATCAAATCGTTTGAGATCTGGAAAAGTGATTTCTTCATTCCATGCGCCTCAAGCTGCTTAGGAACGAGATATTTCACAGCGATCTGAATCTTTTCTTCAACCGTGTAACCATTAATTTCGATCACCTCCATCCTATCGCGTAAGGCAGGCTGAACCGCACCCAGGTTATTGGCAGTCGCGATGAAAAGAACTTTCGAGAGATCATATTCAATCTCCAAATAATTATCATAAAAGGCATTGTTTTGTTCCGGATCGAGCACCTCTAATAACGCGGAGGAAGGGTCGCCATGAATATCGTTTCCAAGCTTATCAATTTCATCCAGTACAAATACCGGATTCGACGACTGCGCCTTCTTGATCGATTGCATGATCCTGCCCGGCATGGCGCCAATATAAGTTTTCCGATGACCACGAATTTCGGCTTCATCTCTCAATCCACCAAGCGACATTCTTACATATTTTCTTCCCAAAGCACGCGCGATAGATTTTCCTAAAGATGTTTTTCCAACTCCCGGCGGACCAAAAAGGCAAAGGATTGGAGACTTCATGTCTTTCTTTAGCTTCAATACTGCAAGATACTCAAGTACACGAGCTTTCACTTTTTCGAGACCATAGTGGTCTGCATCCAATATTTCTTCAGCACGTTTCAGATTGAACTTGTCGGTGGTATATTCTCCCCAGGGCAGATCGAGCAAAAGATGAAGATAACTCGAGATCACGGAATACTCTGCAGAAGCCGCATTCATACGTGACAAACGTTCAAGTTCTTTCTTGAAGGCAGCATCCACTTCCTTGCTCCATTTTTTCTTGGTCGCCTGTTCACGAAGCTCATTAATTTCCTGATCGGGTGACTGACCACCCAACTCTTCCTGTATGGTTTTGAGTTGTTGATGAAGGAAGTAATCACGCTGTTGTTTATCGAGATCAGTTCTTACTTTCGATTGAATCTGATTCTTCAATTCCAGCATCTGTAATTCTTTTGTGAGATGCTCGAGCACTTCGTTTGCTCGAGTACGGAGATCAGCTATTTCGAGGATTTTCTGCTTCTTTCCCACATCGGCATTCATATTCGATGAAATGAAGTTGATAAGGAAGGAAGGACTATCAATATTCTTGATGGCAAAAGCTGCTTCAGACGGGATATTTGGTGATTGTTGGATAATCTGAAGTGAAAGATCTTTAATCGAACTTATGAGTGCCTGAAACTCCCGATCTTTTGCTACCGTTAGATCATCGGCAAAAGGTGTCACACTTGCTTTGAGATATGGTTCAGTCTGAACTAATTCGTTCAACACAAATTTCCTCTTTCCCTGAATGATCGCAGTCGTATTTCCATCGGGCATTCTCAACATCTTGATAATGTGAGCCATTGTACCGACCTGATTCAGATCTTCGAATTTCGGGTCTTCTATCGCGTTATCTTTTTGCGAAACGACACCGATCATTTTATCTTCTTTGTAAGCATCTTTGATGAGGATAATAGATTTATCGCGCCCCACGGTTATCGGGATAACCACACCGGGAAAAAGGACCGTATTCCGCAATGGCAGTAATTTCAGAACATCGGGAAGTTTCTCTCTGTTGAGTTGATCTTCATCTTCTGCAGAGAGAAGTGGAATAAATTCGGAGTCATCATCCATCATGCCCGAAAGCGCCAAATTGTCGTAATTATTTTTGTTGAAGTCCATAGTCTAATTCTCTTAGGTCAAAATGACATTAAAGCAGGGTTTTATTCTCAATCTATTGCAAAAGTCTTGAAAGTTTGCCCAAATTCAATAGACGTGCCGAGAACCCACCCCTGCCCCTCCGAGGAGGGGAATAGAATCTATTTGTTTTGGGGATATGAGCATTTAAGTCTTTGCAGTCTGTAGAGAGAATTTTGATTTATTTTTCTTCGTGCCTTCGCGTCTTTGCAGCCAAATTATTTTTTTCGGCTGGTTGTCTAGTCATGAATGTATCATGCACCAAACAAATGTTCAAATATCGCTTTCTCATTCTCATCAAAAACCCTGTTTCTACGGTGAAATACGGCTGTGGCTAATTTAATCGCTTCATCTAATCTGAAAATCGTTAATCCGGCAGCGCCTCCCCATGAGAAGGATGGAATATATTTCGGAGGAAAATCGCCACCGAAAATGTTGGCACTGACACCGACAACAGTGCCTGTGTTGAACATTGTGTTGATTCCGCATTTAGAATGATCGCCCATTAATAGTCCGCAGAATTGCAAGCCCGTTTCGATGTTTGTTTGGGTTGAAATGTCCCAAACTCGCACGGCAGAGTAGTTATTCTTGAGATTTGAAGTGTTCGTGTCTGCACCTAAATTGCACCATTCGCCGATGACGGAGTTTCCGACAAAGCCATCGTGTGCTTTGTTGGAATTCCCAAAGATGACAGAATTCGAAATTTCACCTGCGACTTTCGAATATGGTCCGATGGTGGTATCGCCATATATTTTGGCTCCCATTTTCACCTGACTTGCCTCACACAATGCAAACGGACCGCGGATCATGGCGCCTTCCATTACCTCCGAATTCTTGCCGAGATAAATAGGACCTGCGTGGGCATTGAGAATCGCACAAGATACTTCCGCCCCTTCTTCAACAAAAACAGGACGATGACCTAACACCCGCACAGAATCGTTGAGCGGATGAGTTTTTCGCCCCACGGTGAGCAAATCGAAGTCCTCATTCAGCAACTTTCCGTTCCACAAAAATATCTGCCAAGGATGTTGAAGAATGAGTATATCTGTTTTGAGTTTATTTTGTTTGAAAAAAGGTCTCTCTCCCGAAATCATCGCCTCTGCCTGAGCTTTATCGCTTCGCCACGCGATTTCAATGTCATTATATACAAGAGATTCACCCTTCTGCATGGTTTCAATTTCCTGCAACACAGCGAGATTCGGAATCACAGCGCCATTGATGATGACGTTATCGGTCTCGATATGCGAGGCGTACTTATGCGCTAGGTAGGCACGCGTAATATGTGAGAGTGTACGACCGAGATGTCTCTCCCATTTTTCACGAATTGTGAGAATGCCGACTCTTATTTCGCTGGTAGGACGGGTATAAGTAAATGGCAGTAAGGATTTACATTCTTCACCATCAAAAAGGAGATAATTCATCTGCTACCGTAGTGAGATGTAAAGGGTGAAATGTAAGAAGCGGAATTGCTTATTGTTTGACCGCTTGTTTCTTTGCAAGACGGTTCTTAAACTTATCTACACGACCTGCGGTATCGACGAGTTTCATCTTGCCGGTGTAGTATGGGTGCGACATGTTCGAGATCTCGAGTTTCACAAGCGGGTATTCGTTTCCATCTTCCCAAAGCACTTTCTCTCTGGTTTCTACGGTTGATCTTGTGAGGAAAGAATAGTCGCAGGAAATGTCCTTAAAAACCACTAATCTGTATTTCTCGGGGTGAATGCCTTTTTTCATCGCTTTATTTTTGAGGATGCAAAGGTAATGAATGGTTATAACTTCTCCAAACGCTTTTTATCGATTCAGTCAGAGAAGTAAAAGTATAAATGAATCACCGACCTTCTGAACCTGTTTTTTCGATTCCATGATATCGAAAAAATCGTCTTTTGAATATCCCAAAATTCTTAGATTATTTTTGATGATAAATTCGGGAATCGGTTCGATGTGATTTTGAAAGATTAGTGGTCGACGAAGGTCGATCCTGGTCCATTTCTCATGATGCCCGCCTTTGTTCGAAATGTCTTTGCATAAAGCCAATTCAAGGAACGATTTGAATTGAGAGATTGAAATATTTCTGAGATGTCGCATCCCAGACTATGAAAAGACAAGTTCAAGAGCACTTGTTTCGCTTTTCACCCCCTCCTTTCCTTCCAATCTGCGATACTCCTCATTATCTTCCCTTAGTTGGGATATTTCCGGTGCATAAACCTTTCTTTTCTTTCTATTGACAGCCCATCCAAGATGTTCCAACTCATCGAAAAGCGTTCCTTTGTTGTTGGCATAACGGATGAACTCATTTAACGTAATCTTGAATGAATCTTTCGCATCCATCTCAGACTTTCCATATCCCGTCAAGTCAAGAGTGGGTGAATATGTGTAAAAAACATCTTCTTCAACCCAGGACAAAATCAAGAGTGCAACCTCGATCCGATATCGGTCGGCTTCGAAAGAACCTCTAAATTGCAGTTTATCCATTTTGAAAAATCATTAATGAGGTGAACAAAAGTACAAAAAAAAGAAGAAAAATAAAAATTGAATTTATGCATAAAGAACAATATTCCGACTGACATCACGTATAGGCACATTCTCTATCTTTGCACCCGATGCCAAACCATTTAAAGACTCTCTCTTTCTCCGCTCTGTTTCTCTTTCTGATCATTCTTGGCTCCTGTAGGAAGGATCCGATTCTGACAGATACAAATGCTAAACTGAACTTTTCGGCAGATACGGTGATGTTCGATACAGTTTTCACAACTGTCGGATCAGCGACACGAAATTTCAAGGTGTATAATCCTTATAGTAAAAAATTGATCATAAATCGGATTTATCTTGCCGGCGGTACATCTTCTTTTTTTCGGTTGAATATTAATGGAACAGCATCAACAAGTGTTACTGATGTTGAAATAGCAGCTCACGACAGTATGTATATATTTGTAGATGTGAATGTGGATCCGAGAAATTCAAATAATCCATTAATCGTTGTCGATTCAGTTGTATTTATGACCAATGGAAATATGCAGGATGTAGATCTTGTCGCTTATGGGCAGGATGTATATATGCATGCGCCTGCGCAGGGTGAATTGGTTTATCTTCTCCCCTGCCCCGCCGGAAATACTTTGATTTGGGATAGTTTAAAACCGCATGTTATATACGGTTATGCCGCAGTCGATTCGGGATGCAAACTCATCATTCAGGAAGGGTGCAAAATATATATACATAAACATTCTGGCATGATTGTGCTCACCGATGGAATGATGAAAATAATGGGGACGAAAGATCATATCGTCACCATACAAGGCGATCGGTTGGAAACAGAATATCAGGATGTGCCGGGACAATGGGATCGTATCTGGTTCTCGAATCTGAGTCCGACGGTGAATGAGACACGCCACAGCTCGAAAGATAATGAAGTAAATTTTGCAGTCATCAAAAACGGAAATGTAGGTTTGCATTGCGACACCGTTTATTCCGATCTCAACGGACCGCCAACCCTCACGGTTCGCAATACACAGATTTTAAATATGGCTGCAGCCGGAATATTCGCGCAGGGATCAAAAATTAAATGCGATAATTCTATATTGGCAAATTGCGGAATGTATTTAGCTGCATTGACGGTTGGGGGTGATTATTCATTCCGTCATTGCACTTTGGCAAATTACTGGCATATCAC